>JAPJRE010000019.1 GCA_030824725.1 Sphingomonas sp. | reverse complement strand
GGCTTGGGGGCGGGCGCAGGCGGCGGCGTCGAAGGTGCGGGAACGCAGCCGGAGACGAGAAGCAGGCTGGCGACGACGAACGGGGGAAGCAAACGCATGGTCGCGTTATGGGCGAGGCCGCGCCGCGCCTCAACCACCACCGCCCGCACTGGAGCGCCGTCCGGCCGCAGCCTCGCGCTATTGCAGCGTAGTGGTCGTCCGGATCGCCTCGATCATGCCGGGCAGCCAGCCATTGCCGTCGCGCAGGCGGAAGGTGTTGGTGTACGCCCAAGCGCAGCTCTGCACGCCGATCGAGGCATAGGCGGAGGACAGCGTGCCGTAATAGAGGATGCGCTGCGCCAGCGGGATGCCGGGATCGTCGTTCGCACCATATTCGCCGATGAACACCTGCCGCCCGGTGCGCTGCATATAGGCGTGTACCGTCGCCAGATTGGCATCGAGCTCGCGCAGGTCCGCCGTGCCGCCGAAGACGCGCCCCAGCGGCGGCACGCGGCCGGGCGCCAGCCAGGTGGCGTTCTGGTGGGTGAAGTCGAAGGGATCATAGGTGTGGATCGTCACGACGAGCCGGGGATCGTCGGGCAGTTGCAGCGTCGCGAGCGAGGGCACGCCGCTCCAGTTCTGCCCGCCGATGATCACCGGGCGCGTGGGATTGGTCGCACGCACCTGCGCCAGCGCGGGCGTGAGCATCGCCAGCAGGTTGCTGTCGTTGAGCGCGCCGTTCGGCTCGTTCATCAGCTCGAACCATATGCTCGCTTCGGGTTCGTCGGCGAAGGCAGCGGCGATCTGCTTCCACAGCATCGCGAAGCGCTCGGCATGGGCGGCCGGCGCGGTCGCCATTTCCTCATAATGGTGCATGTTGAGCAGCACGTTGAGTCCCGCGCCGCGGGCGGTATCGACCACGTGGCGGACGCGGACGAGAAAGGTTGCGTCGATCGTGTAGGGTGGCGCAGCCAGCGCGTGGTTGGACCAGCGCACCGGCAGGCGGATCGTGTCGAACCCGGCGGCCTTGATGATCGTGAAGTCCGCATCGACGATCGCGCGGCCCCAATCACCTTCGTTGGGGGCCTCCAGATGGTTGCCCATGTTGACGCACTTGCCGATCGGGATGGCGGCCCCGGTGGTCGGGCGAAAGGCGGCGGCGGGCGTGTAGCTGGCGCCCGTCGCGGCCGGCGTGGGCGTCGGGGATGGGGACGGGGTGGGCGTCGGGACCGGAGCGGAAACGGGCGGCGTCACCGTGCCCCCCGCGGAGCCTCCGCCGCCACAGGCGCACAGCGCCGCCATCGCAATGCCTGCCGCCATGCCGCGTGCGCGCATCCTACCCTCTCCCACCTCGTTCCGGTGTGCCCGGATCCGGGGGAGTGTCGCGCAAAATCGAATGCAGATCAACAGCTTGGCGCAGGCGCCCGTATCAAGCAGCGCGCGGGACGATCCGATCGAGCGCACCATGCATCGCACGCCGCGCTTCCTCGAGATCGAAGTCCATTTGCAGCCGAAAAAATGCCCTCCGACATGCGTAGATAGCGGGTGAACCTCAGATCCGCTTCCGCGTCGATCGGCGCTTCGCGGGCCACCAGCCACGTGAGTTTGTCGGCATCGATGCCACTCCTTCGGCGACCTCTTGCAAGGGCAAGGCGGTGCCGATCAAGAATTCCTCGCGCAGGACGTCGCCCGGATAGGCATTGTCCAGCCGGTCCTCACCCGCGATGGTACTCCTCGATCCGGACATCGTCCGCGCCTCCGTCCGGCCAGCGGAAGGTGATGCGACCACCCGTCTTACTTATGAAGACCCAACAGCCGGGCTCTTGTCGCATTCTAGCGCCGAAACTTAGCACACACGAGTCCAAACCCTGCGAATCCAACACGTGTAGGAAAACATCATTTCCCTCGAAGGCAGTTCGGCGTCTTCGTGCGCAAAACGACGGATCAGATTTTTCTCATTATTACTCAAACAGCTATGCATGTCTCGCGTCCTTTCAGGACACGATTTGCCGCAACTCGATCTGCGTGCTTACCGCCGTCAGAGCCTGACGGAAAAACAGAGCCTTGGCACGTTAACGCTGCGGCCCGCCGAACTTCGTCTTGGTCTGCTTGCCGTACCGCGTCTTGCGCGTGCCCGGCTTGCCTTCGTTGCTCCGCCCCATCACCGGCGCCTTGCGCTCGCCCTCGGGCAGGCCAAGCTCTTCCGCCTCCAGCGCGCGAATCTCGTCGCGCAGGCGGCCGGCTTCCTCGAACTCCAGGTTCGCGGCGGCGTCGCGCATCTTCTTTTCGAGCTCCTCGATATAGGCGCGCAGATTGTGGCCGACCATGTGCGGCCGATCGGCATCGATCTCCACCGTGACGCCGTCCTTCGAGGCGACATGCGCGATGATGTCGCCGATATTCTTCTTGACCGTCTCCGGCGTGATGCCGTGTTCGAGATTGTACGCCATCTGCTTCTCGCGGCGGCGACCGGTTTCGGCGAGCGCGCGTTCCATGCTGCCGGTCATGCGGTCGGCATAGAGGATCACCCGGCCCTCCACGTTGCGCGCCGCGCGGCCGATCGTCTGGATCAGCGAAGTCTCTGAACGCAGAAAGCCTTCCTTGTCGGCATCCAGAATCGCCACCAGCCCGCATTCGGGGATGTCGAGCCCCTCGCGCAGCAGGTTGATGCCGATCAGCACGTCGTACACGCCCATCCGCAGGTCGCGGATCAGCTCGATGCGCTCCAGGGTCTCGGTGTCCGAGTGCATGTAGCGGACCTTCACGCCCGCCTCGTGCATATATTCGGTCAGGTCCTCGGCCATCCGTTTGGTGAGCGTGGTGACAAGTGTGCGATAGCCCTTGGCCGCGGTCGCCTTGCACTCCTGGATCAGGTCCTGCACCTGCTCCTCGACGGGCCGAATCTCCACCGGCGGGTCGATCAGCCCGGTGGGGCGGATCACCTGCTCGACGAAGACGCCGCCGGTGCGCTCCATTTCCCAGTCGCCGGGCGTAGCCGAGACATAGGTGGTCTGCGGCCGCATCGCATCCCATTCGTTGAATCGCAGCGGCCGGTTGTCGATCGCACTGGGCAGGCGGAAGCCGTACTCGGCGAGCGTGAGCTTGCGCTTGTGGTCGCCGCGCGACATGCCGTTGATCTGGCCGATCGTCTGGTGGCTCTCGTCGACGAAGAGCAGCGCGTTTTCGGGCAGATATTCGAACAAGGTGGGCGGCGGCTCGCCGGGCAGGCGGCCGGTGAGGAAGCGGCTGTAATTCTCGATGCCCGCGCAAGAGCCGGTCGCCGCGATCATCTCCAGGTCGAAATTGGTGCGCTGCTCCAGCCGCTGCAACTCCAGCAGCTTGCCCTCCGCCTCCAGTTCCTTGAGCCGCTCGGTCAGCTCGTGGCGGATCGCCTCCATCGCCTGTTTCAGCGTCGGCCCCGGCGTCACATAGTGGCTGTTGGCATAGACGCGGACATAGTCGAGGCTCGCCACCTTCTTGCCGGTCAGCGGATCGAACTCGACGATTTCCTCGATCTCGTCGCCGAAGAAGCTGATCCGCCAGGCGGTATCCTCATAGTGCGACGGGAACAGCTCCAGATTGTCGCCGCGCACGCGGAAGGCGCCGCGCCCGAAGGCGGCGTCGTTGCGCTTGTACTGGAGCGCCACCAGCTTGCGGATGATCTCGCGCTGGTCGACCACCTGCCCCTTCTTCAGGTCGAAGATCATCGCCGAATAGGTCTCGACCGAGCCGATACCGTAGAGGCACGAGACCGATGCGACGATGATCACGTCGTCGCGCTCGAGCAGCGACCGCGTCGCGGCATGCCGCATCCGGTCGATCGCCTCGTTGATCGAGCTTTCCTTCTCGATGTACGTGTCCGATCGCGGCACATAGGCCTCGGGCTGGTAATAGTCGTAATAGCTGACGAAATATTCGACCGCGTTCTCGGGGAAGAAGCTCTTGAACTCGCCATAGAGCTGCGCGGCGAGGATCTTGTTCGGCGCGAGGATCAGCGCGGGGCGCTGCAGTTCCTCGATCACCTTGGCCATGGTGTAGGTCTTGCCCGATCCGGTGACGCCGAGCAGCACCTGGTCGCGCTCGCCCGCCCGCGCCTGCTCGACCAGCTCCGGGATCGCGAAGCGCTGGTCGCCCGAAGGCTGGTATTCGG
Organism: Sphingomonas sp.; assembly: GCA_030824725.1. Classification (GTDB taxonomy): domain Bacteria; phylum Pseudomonadota; class Alphaproteobacteria; order Sphingomonadales; family Sphingomonadaceae; genus Sphingomonas. Next base: position 18,057 of record JAPJRE010000019.1, on the reverse strand, counting down.
AGACGAGCTTGAACTTCTTGCCGCCCTCCGCCTTTTCCGGGCGCTGCGGGCGGTGCGGAATGAAGGCCTGCCCCGTCTCGGGCTCGGCAAGGTTGGTCCGGATCTGGATCGCCATGCGGCGAATATGGGGTGCAGGGCGCCGTCTGAAAAGCGGGCTTTCGATCAGGCGCTTGGGCGATCAGGGTGCTGGCCGGTACGCGATGCGCCACATCGCAAGGCCGATGCCGCCCGCGAGCAGCGCCACCGCCATCGCTTGGGCGAGCTTGAACACCAGCCCCAGCAGCCAGCTGCGCGTGTCGATCGGCGCCAGGCTGAACAGGCCGCCGCCGCTCTGCGCGCCGACGAACAGGCCGAGCGCGAGCAATCCCGTCACCGCAGCGGCATAGCGCCCCCGGCGCAGCCCGATCGCATGCAGCAGCAACCAGATCGGCCCGCCCACCGCGGCGAGCGCCAGTCCGGCGAACAAAGTCCCGATCGCCCAACCTGCCAGCAGCGCCAGCGGCGCACGCTGCCCCGCCGCGATCAGCAGCATCAGGATCAGCAGCCCACCCAGGCCGCTTCCGGCGACCAGCGCCCTCGCGATCTGCCCGCCGCTCGTTTCAAGATGGCGCCCCGCGCCGATATCGTCGTGCATCCGTCCCCGCCCTTCGCTCCTTCTTAGGAACGGTTGCGAAGCGTCTCAACCTCAGCGGAAGCGGTCGAAGCGCCCCTCGGCACGGCACGTCGCGATGCCCTGGTCGCTCGGCGCTGGTGGTGGCATGCCGATCGCAGGCACGTCGAAGCTGCGGCCGATAGCATGATCGACGAAGCGATCGGCACCGGTCCCGCCACAGCGGAGCATCGCCGCGAGCAGGTCCGGCGGGGTGCGATAGGCCTCCCAGGAAAGCCGGAAGGTGCCCCAATGGATCGGCAGCGCCCAAGGGCGACCGAGTCCGTCCCATACCCGGATCGCGTCGCGCGGGCCGATATGGGCGTCGGCTGCCATCTGGCCCGGCTTGAAGCGGAACGCGCCGATCGGAAGCGCGGCGAAGCGCACCGGACCGAGTGCGGCGGCTTCGGCGGGCCACTTCCCGTCACCCCAGCCGGTATCGCCGGCAAAGAATAGGTTGCCGCCGGGCAGCGTCACCACGAAACTCGACCAGAGCGCGCGATTGCGATCGGCGAACCAGCGGCTGCTCCAGTGATGGTTGCGGGTCACCACGACATCGATGCCGGGCCGCAAGGTCAGCCGCTGCCCCCAGTCCAGCCCGCGCGCCGGCACCCCCGCCTGCCCGATCACGCTGTCGTTGCCGAGCCCGGTGACGATCAGCGGGCGATCACGCTGCCACAGCGCCTTGAGCGTCGCGAGATCGAGATGATCGTAATGATTGTGGCTGACGACGATCAGGTCGATCTTGGGCAGGTCCGCCAGCCGCACGCCGGGTGCGGCCACGCGCTTTGGCCCGATGCCAAACGGCCCGGCCACGTCGCTCCACACCGGATCGGTGAGGATGTTGAGCCCCTGGGTCTGGACCAGCACGCTGGCATGGCCGATCCAGGTGACCCGCATCGCCTGCCCCGCCACCCCCGCCGAGGGATGCCCCTGCACCACCGGCACGCGGGCCGGCCAGGGCGGCTGCTGCGTGGCGCTTGCCGCGCGGTGCGCCAGGAAGGCGAAGGCCAGCGCGGGAACGGGCGCGGTCTCGCCATCGGGATTGGCGAAATGCTGCCCGTCGAAATGGCCGGTCTCGGCACCCCGATAATAGATGCGATCGAGGAAGGGCGGCACCAACGTTAGGAACAGGCACAGCGCCACCACGATCCAGAGCAGCGCGGCGATCAGCCAGCGCGCGAACGTCCTTGCCATCGCCATGCGCCCTCTCTTGCAATCGCACTGCCGCAGATCAACCCCGGTCGATGGTGCAGCCACGCTGCATTGACCCGAAGACTTGTTGTGTATACACAACGAATGACACAGCGGAGCCGATAGTTCCATGAGTATTCATAACCGCATTGCGCTGTTCCGTGCCGAAGCCGGCATGACCCGGCGCGCGCTGGCCGAGGCAGTGGCGGTGAACCCGCAGACGATCGGCTATCTGGAGCGCGGCGACTACAAGCCCAGTCTCGAGCTGGCGATGCGCATCGCCCGGGTGTTCGGCGTGCCGGTTGAGCTGCTGTTTTCGTTTGAACCTTTCGAATCCGTCGCAACCGCACTGCAACGTGCGGGCACCCTTCCCGAGGAAGAAGCCGCATGACCAGGGGCCTGATCACAACGCTCGACGACCTTTCCCGCCGCACCGGCATTCCGGCCTTTGCCGAAGGGCAGCCGCGCCGCCGTCTGTTGCGCTGGACGCCGGTGGTGGCGCTGGCAATGGCCATCCCGGGACTGGGAATCGAATTCCTGTCGACCGGCAGGCAGGCCTTTTATGGCCATGCCTTGCTGACATACAGCTTCGTGATCGCCACCTTCTGCCCGATCTTTGGCCCGGTAAAACCTTGGGGCACCGCGGACTGGATCGACGAATGGGACCGGGATCTGCGCCGCCGCTCGTTTCTGGTCGCCTTTGCCAGCATGGCATTCACGGGGCTGGTCCTGTTCTGCACCATCACCGCCGCCGCCGCCTTCGGCAACTGGTCGGCATCGGAAACGAGCTTTCGCGCCATGGGCTGCACCTTCTTCCTGATGACGCTCTATTCGGCCGTCCCTACTCTCTACGCCAGCTGGACGATCCGCCCCCTCGATCCGGACGAGGACGAGGCTTGATCCTGCGCGCCACCTTCCCCTAGCTGCGCGGCATGACGCTGCCCCGCACGCCCGAAGACGCCGCCGCCGAGCTGGAACGCCTCGCCGCCGAGATCGCGCACCATAATCGCCGCTATCACGATGCCGACGCGCCCGAGATCAGCGACGCGGACTTCGACGCGCTGGTCCGCCGCAATGCCGAGATCGAAGCCGCCTTCCCCGACCTGGTCCGCGCCGATTCGCCCTCGCGGCAGGTCGGCGCCACGCCCTCGGGCCCGCTCGCCAAGGTGGCGCATGCGCGGCAGATGTTCAGCCTCGACAACGGCTTTGCCGACGAGGACGTGGCCGATTTTCTCGGCCGCGTGCGTCGCTTCCTCAAGCTGGCCGACGATGCGGCGATCGAACTCACCGCCGAGCCCAAGATCGACGGCCTGTCCTGCTCGCTGCGCTACGAGGACGGCGTGCTGGTGCAGGCCCTCACCCGCGGCGACGGCCGGATCGGCGAGGACGTGACGCCCAACGTCCGCACCATCGCCGACATCCCCCACCGCATCGAAGGCGCGCCGCCGGTCTGCGAGGTGCGCGGCGAAGTCTATATGGCCAAGGCCGATTTCGCGGCGCTCAACGCCCGGCTACTCCTCGAAGCCGAGGAGACCGGCAAGGAAGCGCGCCAGTTCGCCAATCCGCGCAACGCCGCCGCCGGCTCGCTGCGCCAGAAGGACGCCGCCGTCACCGCGACGCGGCCGCTGCGCTTCCTCGCCTGGGGCTGGGGCGAGCTGAGCGAACCGCTCGCCGACAAGCAGTATGAGGCGATCGACCGGATCCGCGTTTGGGGCTTCCCGGTCTCCGACCTGTTCGTCCGCGCCCCCACGCTGGAGGACGCGCTCGCCCAGTATCGCGCGATCGAGACGCGCCGTGCCGACCTGCCGTTCGACATCGACGGCGTGGTCTACAAGGTCGACCGGCTCGATTGGCAGGAACGGCTCGGCACTGTCGGCCGCGCGCCGCGCTGGGGCCTTGCGCACAAATTCCCCGCCGAGCGCGCCCAGACCACGCTGCAGGCGATCGACATCCAGGTCGGCCGCACCGGCAAGCTCACCCCCGTCGCGCGACTGGAGCCGGTGACGGTGGGTGGCGTCGTCGTCAGCAACGCGACGCTGCACAATGCCGACGAGATCGCCCGTCTGGGCGTGCGCCCCGGCGACCGCGTGGTGCTCCAGCGTGCCGGCGACGTGATCCCGCAGATCATCGAGAACCTCACCCGCGACGAACCCCGTGCCGAGTGGCACTTCCCCACCCATTGCCCGATCTGCCAATCCGAAGCGGTGGCGGAGGAAGGCGAAGTCGATGTCCGCTGCACCGGCGGGCTGATCTGCCCGGCACAGCGGCTGGAGCGCTTGAAACACTTCGTCAGCCGGGGCGCGCTGGATATCGACGGGCTGGGCGAGAAGACGCTGATCGAACTGCTCGACCTGGGCTGGATCGCCGAACCGGCCGACATATTCCGCCTGGCGCAGCACCGCGACGCGCTGCTCGGCCGCGAAGGCTGGCAGGAAAAGTCGGTCGACGGCCTGCTCGCGGCGATCGAGGCGAAGCGCGCGCCCGATGCGGCGCGGCTGCTGTTCGGCCTCGGCATCCGCCACATCGGCGCGATCACCGCGCGCGACCTGCTCAAGCGCTACGTCACCCTGCCCGCGCTGGAAGCGCTGGCCGACGAGCTTATTGCCCTGCGCGACGCCACCCCGCCCCAGCTGGCCGAGACGGAGGCCCGGCACCGCACCCGGCTCGTCAAGGCGATCGCCGAGCGGATCGGCGTGGAGAATGTCGGCGCCGCGGTCGGCCATGCGCTGGCGGACTTCTTCCACGAGCCGCACAACCGCACCGTCTGGAGCGACCTGCTGCGCGAAGTGTCGCCGCCGCCCTTCATGGTCGAATCGCGCGACTCGGAAGTGACCGGCAAGACGCTGGTCTTCACCGGCACGCTGGAAGCGGTGAGCCGCGACGAGGCCAAGGCGCAGGCGGAGCGGCTGGGTGCCCGCGTCTCGGGCTCGGTTTCGGCGAAGACGGACCTGGTGATCGCCGGGCCCGGCGCCGGATCGAAGCTCAAAAAGGCCGCGGACCTCGGAATCCGGGTGATCAGCGAGGCCGATTGGCTGGCAATCGTAAGCGCCTCCGAGTGATGCCTTTTTGCAACGCACCATGGTGGAACGTTGCGCACGTATTGACTGTCACAATTACGCAATCAAAGCCGAGCAGGGGGCAGCCAGACAGATGGCGCGCGAAGCGTCACGACTGGTAGCCACAGGCTAAAAAAGGGAACTCTCGATGCGAACGCACTATCTTGCAGGCGTGGCCGCTGCCGCGCTGCTCATTCCGGTTGCAGCACACGCGCAGGAAACCACCTCGACGATTCGCGGCACCGTGACCGCCAACGGCGCGCCCGTCGCCGATGCAGATATTGTCACCACCCACGTGCCGTCGGGCACGCGTTCGCAGGCGAAGACCGACGCGCAGGGCAACTTCACCGTCGCCGGCCTCCGCACCGGCGGTCCCTACACCGTCGAAGTGACCAGCCCGGCCGGCAACCAGACCGTCACCGACATCTACACCCTCGTCCAGCAGGCCTATGCGCTGCCGATCGAGCTGAGCGCAGAGACCGGCGGCGAGATCGTCGTCACCGCCTCGACCATCAAGGGCGCCGGCATCACCTCGAACGGTCCCTCGACCGTCCTCGACGCAGTGCAGATCGGCAAGGTCGCCTCGGTCAACCGCGACATCCGCGACATCCAGCGCCGCGATCCGTTCGCTGCGGCCGACATCTCGAACCAGGGCGACCGCGGCGGCGCCATTTCGTTCGCTGGCGTCAACCCGCGCTTCAACCGCTTCACCATCAACGGCGTGACCGTCGGCGACACCTTCGGCCTCAACCAGGACGCCAGCCCGAACATCCGCGGCCCGGTGCCCTTCGACGCCCTCGCCCAGGTCTCCGTCTCGGTCGCCCCCTATGACTTCCGCCAGAGCGGCTTCCAGGGCGGCGCGATCGACACCGTGCTCAAGTCGGGCACCAACGAATTCCACGGCACCGGCTTCTACTCGCAGAACACCGACGGCCTGAGCGGCAGCAAGATCGGCAGCACGGTATTCAACCGCCCGAAGTTCAAGTCGGAAACCTATGGCGCCACGCTGAGCGGCCCGATCCTCAAGGATCGCCTGTTCTTCATGGTCTCCGGTGAGCGCAACACCGATCCGCGGCCCTATTCGACCCAGGTGTCGTCGTACCCGAACGCCGCGCTGCTCACCACCGCGATCAACGACATCAGCGCGATCGCCAAGAACACCTACAGCATCGAGCCGGGCACCGCGCTGTCGATCAACGAGCGCACCGACGAGAAGATCGTCGGCCGCGTCGACTGGAACGTCACGACGGGCCAGAAGCTGTCCTTCTCGTACGTCAATTCGTACAACGTGCAGGGCAGCCAGAACAACACCAGCACCTCGAGCACGACCTACGGCCTCAGCACCAACGCCTATGCGCTGAGCGAACTGCTGCGCGCCGGCATCCTCCAGCTGAACTCCGACTGGACCAGCAACTTCTCGACCGAAGCGCGCCTGATCTACCGCTGGACCCGTCGCGGCCAGGAGCCGTTCGGCGGCCGTCCGAACGGCCAGCTCGGCGTTTGCTATGATGCCGTCTCGGCCGGTTCGATCACGTCGTGCGCCACGGCCAGCCCGACGGTGTTCTTCGGTCCGGACAATTCGCGCCAGACCAACGTGCTGTTCTACGACACCTGGGCTGGCTCGTTCGCGACCCGCTACCAGACCGGCAACCACGAAATCCGTGCGCTGATCGACGTCACCCAGAACCGCACGTTCAACAACTTCGTGCAGAACAGCCTGGGCAGCTGGTATTTCGACTCGGTCGCCGATTTCCAGGCGCGTCGTGCGAACAGCGTGACCTATGCGGGCATCCTGGGCGGCGGCGACAGCGCGGCTGCCAACTTCCACTACACCGCCTACACGCTGGGCGCGCAGGACGACTGGCAGGTCACCGATGCCCTGCGCGTCACCGCCGGCGTGCGCTACACCATGTACGGCATGCGCGACGTACCGACGCTGAACCCGTATTTCACCCAGCGCTACGGCTTCTCGAACCTCAAGACCTACAAGGGCCTCGACCAGTTCGAACCGCGCCTGAGCTTCGAGTACAAGCCGGCTGCCAAGCCCTACAGCTTCCGCGGCGGCGCCGGCATCTTCGGCGGCGGTTCGCCCGACATCTATCTGTCGAACAGCTTCTCGAACACCATCACCACCAACTCGCTGACCATCCAGCGCAACGACAGCTGCAACACCGCGGGCACGCTCTGCGACATCGCACTCAACAACGTCACCGGCAAGGCCCCGGCCGCCCTCATCGCCGCCGCGACCAACGTGACGGGCAGCACCTCGCTGCCGCGCACCAACACCGGCGCGATTGCTCCGGGCTTCCACCTGCCGCGTTCGCTCAAGGCGACGCTGTCGGGTGACCTGAACCTGTTCGGCTTCACCTTCGGCGCCGATTACTACTACTCGAACACGCTCGACACGCCGGTGTTCGTCGATGCGCGTTCGGTGGTGGTCGGCACGCTGCCGGACGGCCGCCCGCGCTACAACGGCCTGCTCGGCTTCTCCGACAACAACTACGACATCCTGGTGACCAGCGCACACAAGGGCCGCTCGCACATCGGCGTGATCCGCTTCGACAAGAAGTTCGACTGGGGTCTGTCGTTCGGCGGCAGCTACACGCTGCAGGACGTCCGCGACGTGGGCAACGCCACCTCGTCGACGATCAACTCGAACTATCGCAACCAGGCCTTCGCCGATCCGAACTTCCCGGCCCTCGGCACCTCGAGCGATCAGATCAAGTGGTCGTACAAGTATAACATCGGCTTCGATCACGCCTTCTTCGGCGACTATCGCACCGTGATCCAGCTGTTCGGCGAAACCCGCGCGGGCCGCCCGTACAGCTACACGATGCGTGACACGGCAGCGAACCGTACCGGCGTGTTCGGCACCGTCCTCACCGGCGGCACCACCAACACCAACCTGCTGTACGTGCCGAAGTCGGGCACCGATGCGATCGTCCAGTACGACAGCGAGGCGACCAAGACTGCGCTGGAAGCGCTGATCAACAACACCGCGCTGAAGAACTATCGCGGCCAGATCGCGCCGAAGAACATCGCCCGCAACCGCGCCTTCACGCAGATCGACATCCACCTCGAGCAGGAAATCCCGACCTTCGTGGGCCGTTCGCGCCTGTCGGTGTTCGCGGACATCAACAACCTGCCGAACCTGCTGAACAAGAACTGGGGCGGCCTGCGCCAGTTCGGCTTCCCGTACGCGGCTTCGGTCGTGACGGTGAACTGCGTCACCGCCGCGGGCGCGGTGGTGCCGGCAGGTACCGCGATCGGCACGGCGGCCAACCCGGCCAATGGCTGCGCCAAGTACCAGTATTCCAGCTACCAGGCGCCGAACGACTCTGCCGTCAACTTCAACGGCTCGTTCTACGCGATCCGCATCGGCGCCCGCTTCACCTTCTAAGCGGCACGACCGACCCTTTCAGAATGCCGGGCGCTCCCCAAGCGCCCGGCATTTTTTTTGCCCCCTCGCCATCGCGATGGTAGAGGCGCAACGTGGCAAAGACTTCGCTTCCGCAGACCAACACCCGGACCTTGGGTCTTTCCAAGCCCGATCTGTTTTCGCGTCCCTTCTTCGAAGACAAGGGCCGGGCCTTCTGGATTCTCCAGGCGACCGGCTGGAGCGGCTATCTGCTGCTGCGGTCGGTATCGTCGATCTCGAACGGATTTTCGGTCGAGGGGCTGATCAAGGCGATCATCGAGGCGATCGTCGGCTATTGCCTGACGCTGCTGCTCTCCGCGCTCTACGGCTTCTACCGCCGGCTGCCGCGCATCCCGGCGGTGCTGCTCACCCTCGCCACGCTCGGCGCGGCGACGCTGATCTATGCGGTGCTGGAGGCCTTCACCTATTCCTTCACCGCCGCCGAGCCGGGGATCACCGTCGCCCGCGTGATCGGCTACAGCTTCCTCACCTTCACGGTGCTGGCGGGCTGGTCCGCGCTCTATTTCGGGATCAATTTCTACCTGATCGTCGAGCAGCAGATCGACCAGATGCAGATCCTGGAGAACCAGGCCTCCAGCGCCCAGTTGGCGATGCTGCGCTACCAGTTGAACCCGCATTTCCTGTTCAACACACTCAACTCGATCTCGACGCTGGTGCTGCTCAAGCAGACCGAGAAGGCGAACATCATGCTGTCGCGCCTCTCCTCCTTCCTGCGCTACACGCTGGCCAACGAGCCGACCGCGCACGTCACGCTGGCGCAGGAAATCGAGACGCTGAAACTCTATCTCGAGATCGAGAAGATGCGCTTCGACGAGCGGCTGCGCATGCATTTCGACCTCGACCCGCGCGTCGCCAAGGGCCGGCTGCCCTCGCTGCTGCTCCAGCCGCTGGTCGAAAACGCGATCAAATATGCCGTCAGCACGCAGGAAGACGGCGCCGACATCATCGTTTCGGCTCGGCTCACCGGCGATAGGGTGCAGATCGCCGTGTCCGATACGGGTCCGGGATTGATCGAAGCGCGTCCGAGGCCGACGCTCTCCACCGGCGTGGGGCTCGCCAATATCAGGGAACGGCTGGTTCAGGCTTTCGGGCCTGACCATCGTTTCGAGACGCGAACGAAACCTGGGGAAGGTTTCAGCGTTGAGATCGAAATACCGTTCCAGCTTGAGGAACCGAACCGAGAGGCCGCATGACCATCCGTACCATCCTCGTTGACGACGAATCCCTGGCGATTCAGGGGCTCGAGCTCCGGCTGCAGGAGCATGAGGATGTCGAAATCATCGACAAATGCTCCAATGGCCGCGAAGCCATCCGATCGATCAAGACGCACAAGCCCGACCTGGTTTTCCTCGACATCCAGATGCCGGGATTCGACGGGTTCTCGGTGATCCAGGGCCTGATGGAGGTCGAACCGCCGCTGTTCGTCTTCGTCACCGCCTATTCCGACCATGCCATCCGTGCCTTCGAGGCGCAGGCGGTGGACTATTTGATGAAGCCGGTCGAACCCGCCCGGCTCGCCGACACGCTCGACCGCGTGCGCCAGCGCCTCGCCGAGAAGCGCGGCGTGGAGGAAGTGGAGAAGCTGAAGGAAGTGCTCGCCGAAGTGGCGCCCGATGCGGTCGACGAAATGGCCGCCACCGACGGCGCCGAGCCCGCCGCGAACCGCTTCGAGAAACTGATCAATATCAAGGATCGTGGCCAGATCTTCCGCGTCGACGTGGACACGATCGAGCGGATCGACGCGGCCGGCGATTACATGTGCATCTATACCGGCGACAACACGCTGATCCTGCGCGAGACGATGAAGGATCTGGAGAAGCGGCTCGATCCGCGCCGCTTCCAGCGCGTGCACCGTTCGACCATCGTCAATCTCGATCTCGTCCGCCAGGTGAAGCCGCACACCAATGGCGAATGCTTCCTGGTGCTCAATTCGGGCGCGCAGGTGAAGGTGTCGCGCTCCTATCGCGACGTGGTGGCGCGCTTCGTCCACTGAGACACCGACCGGGCGGCCCCTTACACGCCGCCCGGCTCGTCCTGCCCCCGATCGGCGGGTTCGTCCGAGGCGTAGCGCGGTGCCAGCCAATGCCCGGCGAGCAGCACAGGCTCGAGGATCGCCATGCCGATCAGCACCGCGACCAGCCGCTCGATACCCGGCAGCACGTCGCCATCGGCATAATGGTCGGGCACCAGCATCACCAGCACCGCGAGCGTGAACTGGGTGCCGACATAGCGATAGCTGTGCGGCCCGTTCTCGATCATCCGCCCGATCGCCACGCCGATCATCGTGCCCGCGACCAGCACCGGCGCGTGACCCTGTGCAACGAACAGGCACAAGGCCGATAACGCCGCACCGGCGAGGCAGCCGAGGAAGCGCTGCGCCAGCCGTGCGCTCACCGGCACCAGCCCGCCCGCGCCGAGCCCGTGGACCGGCACCAGCATCACCGCCATCACGCCCACCGCGCTCTGCGCCAGCGCCGGAAGGGCGAAGGCCCGCGCCACGCCGACGAGCAGCGCGAGCGCGATACCTGCCTGCATGGCATGATAGAAGGCAGCCGGGTGCCACAGCACCACCACCGGCTGCGGCGTCGGCGGGGCCGGCCAGCGGCGGCGGACGGTGAGCGCCGAGGCGATGCTGACCGCCATGCAGGCGAGCGTGCCCGCCACCGTCTCAAGGATGCGCGTCTCGACGAACTGGCCGAGCGCCGTGGCGGGCGCGTCGATCTTGTCGAGCAGCACCATCGCGAAGGTGAGGCCGAAGAACAGCCAGGCATAGGCCCGCCGGGCGGTAAGGGCACGATAGAGGCTCAGCGTGCCGACCACCATCATGGCGATGGCGCTGCCCGCCCAGTTCATCGCGACCAGAGGCGCTACGCCGAGCGCCAGCGCACCACCGGCCACGGTGCCCACGATCCGCAGCAGCCCGCGCACCACCGTCTCGCCGGCACGGCCGCGCATCACCATGTATCCGGCGAACGCCGCCCAGGCGACATTGTCGCCGCCGATCGCATGCGCCACGAGGATCGCCAGCAGCACCGAGACGACGCACTCGGCGGCGTCGACGGTGCGGGACGTGACGTGCCCCAGCATGGCGGTCCAGGCGGCGCGCAGGCCGTTCATCTCATCCGAACAGCTCGGCGAGGAAAGTGGTCATCGCCTGCCAGCTGCGGCGATCGGCCTTGGGCTCGAACGCGATCGCCGGGTTCTTGCTCTGGACGCGGCTCCGATCGGTGAAGGCGTGGCCGGCATGGCCATAGGCGTGGAGCTGCCAGTCGGCGTCGCGCGCGGTCAGCTCCTGCGCCAGCCCCACCGTGATGTCGGGCGGGCACAGCGGATCGTCCCAGCCATGGCAGATCAGCAGCTTCGCGGTGATCGGCGCCGCTTCTGGCAGGTTCGGCCGGTCATAGACGCCGTGGAACGAGACGCCGCCGAGGATCGGCAGCCCCGCGCGCGCCATGTCGAGCACGCATTTGCCGCCGAAGCAGAAGCCGATCGCCGCCAGCCGGCCCCGATCAACCGGCGCCAGCCCGGCCAGCGCGTCGAGCGACACCGCCAGCCGATCGCGCAGCAGCGCGCGATCGGCGTTGAGTTCGTCCATGTAGCGGGCATAGGCGGGATCGCTCATCGCGGTGCGCTTGCCCTGGCCATAGACATCGGCGACGAGCGCGACATAGCCCAGTCGCGCGAGATCCTCGGCCTTTTCGACATCGGCGTCCTTGGCGCCGAGCACGTTCGGCAGCAGCAGCATCCCTGGCCGCGGCCCCGTAACCGCATCGTCCCATGCCGCCACGCCTTCGAACGGACCGCCCGGGCCTTGATAGACCAGCGTCTGTCGAACCAATGCCATGCTCGTCGTCTCCTGCGCTTGTCCCTGTCGCCCCTTCCGCTAAGGACGGCGGCGCGCAGTTACAAGGAGAACGCCCATGCCCACCCTCGTCCTGATCCGCCACGGCCAGTCGGCCTGGAACCTGGAGAATCGCTTCACCGGCTGGTGGGACGTCGACCTGACCGAGCAGGGCGTGCGCGAGGCGACCGCCGCCGGCACGCTGATGAAGGAGAAGGGGCTGGACTTCGACCTCTGCTTCACCAGCTTCCAGAGCCGCGCGATCAAGACGCTGCACCTGGCGCTGGAGGCGATGGACCGCCTCTGGCTGCCCGAGGAAAAGGACTGGCGCCTCAACGAGCGCCACTATGGCGGCCTGACCGGCCTCGACAAGGCCGAGACCGCCGCCAAGCATGGCGACGCGCAGGTGAAGGTCTGGCGCCGCAGCTTCGACGTGCCGCCGCCGCTTCCCGAAGCGGACTCGCCCTGGGACCTGACCAGGGACCCGCGCTATGCCGGCATCCCGATCCCGCAGACCGAAAGCCTGAAGGACACGATCGCGCGCGTGCTGCCCTATTGGGAGCAGCGCATCGCGCCGGAGCTAAAGGCCGGCAAGCGCGTGCTGATTGCAGCGCACGGCAACTCGCTGCGCGCGCTGGTGAAGCATCTGTCGGGCATCGCCGACGAGGATATCGTCAGCCTGGAGATCCCGACCGGCCAGCCGATCGTGTACCAGCTCGACGACGAGCTGAAGGAAGTAGAGCGCTACTATCTGAGCGAGCGCTGATCGCTCCTCACTTAAAATCCCCTCCCGCTTGCGGGAGGGGAGTATAGAAGCAGGAGGGGCTTAGCTCACCCCCCGCGCGGCCCGAGATCCGCCGGGATCGTCGCGCGATATTGCGGCGCCACCCGCGCCTTGCTCGCTTGCTCGTACGCATAGCCGGCGCGCAGCAGCAGCCCGTCCGCATAGGCCGTGCCGATGAACGACAGCCCCGCCGGCAGCCCGTTCACCAGCCCCATCGGCACCGTGAGGTGCGGATAGCCGGACACCGCCGGCAGCTCGCTCGCGGAGGGGCCGACGAACTGGTCGCCATGCGCCGGATCGCTCAGCCACGGCGTGCCATAGGTAGGCGTCACCAGCACCTCCGCGCCTGCCGCCTTGAGCATCGCATCGATCCCCTCCGGCCCCGCCAGCCGCTGCGACTTGGCGCGCGCCGCCTTGTAGTCGGGATCGTCGAGGCCCTTGGTCGCCTCGGCCTTGAGGAAGGTTTCCTGGCCGAAGAAGGCCATCTCCTCGCCCGAATGCGCCTGGTTGAAGGCGATCGCGTCGGCCAGCGTCCGGACCTTCACCGTTGCCGGGGTGGTCGCCAGATAGGCGGCGAGATCGGCCTTGAGCTCGGTGTAGAGCACCAGCCCTTCGGCCTCGCCCAGCCCATCGAGCTTGGGCAGCTTCACCTCGACCAGCATCGCCCCCGCCGCGCGCAGCGCATCCAGCGCCTTGTCGAAGCGGGCGGCGAGATCGTCCGCCATGTCCGGCCGCCAATAGCCGATCCGCATCCCCTTCAGCGCATCGGCGGCGAGGCCGGCCGCATAATCCTTGCGATAGGCATTGGCGCCCTTGGTCGCCGGATCGGCGGGATCCTCGCCGACCATCGCCGAGAAGAGCAGCGCGACATCGGCAACGCTGCGCCCCATCGGCCCCGGCGTGTCCTGGCTGTGGCTGATCGGCACGACATGGGTGCGGCTCACCAGCCCCAGCGTCGGCTTGAGGCCGACCAGCCCGTTCATCGCCGAGGGGCAGACCACCGAGCCATCGGTCTCCGTCCCCACCGCCAGCGCCGCGAGGCTCGCCGCCGCCGCTGCGCCCGATCCGCTCGACGAGCCGCAGGCGGTGCGATCGAGCGCATAGGGGTTGCGCACCAGCCCGCCGACCGCGCTCCACCCGCTCATCGAATGGTCCGAGCGGATGTTCGCCCATTCGCTGAGATTGGTCTTGCCGAGGATCACCGCGCCCGCCGCGCGAAGCTGCGCCACCACCGGCGCGTCGCGGCCAGTGCGGTTGTCCTTGAGCGCGAGGCTACCGGCGGTGGTCGGCAGTTCGCGCGTCTCGATATTGTCCTTGATCAGCACCGGCACGCCGTCCAGCGGGCCGAGCGCGCTCCCAGCCTTCCGCCGCGCATCGCTGGCACGCGCCTGGGCAAGCGCATCGGGACTCACCGCGATCACCGCGCGCAGCGTCGGGCCCTTCTGGTCCATCGCCGCGATGCGCGCGAGATAGGCGGCGGTCACCGCCGCGCTGCTGGTCTTGCCCGAGGCGAGATCGGCGGCGATCTTCGTGGCCGGCACCTCTTCCACCCGGACCTGCGCGATCGCCGGGCTCGTCGCCGCCAGCGCCAGCATCGCCACACCCCAAGCCCGCATCGTATCCCCCTTTTGTCTGGTTCGCGGTCAGCCTAGCCTGTGCCGGACCAAGCGCAATCCTGCCCCGATGGACAATGGGCAAGATCGGTCGGGCCGGCCGTCACCCCGCCCCCTAGGAAGGGGTCGCCACGGAGGAAAAGATGCAGACGCCGCTCGCCCGCTACCATGCCCGGATGCAGCGCGTGCTCGACCATGTCGACGCGCATGCCGAGGAGGATCTCGACTTGGAGACGCTGGCGGGCGTTGCGGCGTTTTCGAAGCATCATTTCCACCGCCAGTTCAGTGCGCTGTTCGGCCTGTCGGTGCATCGCTACGTCCAGCTCGTGCGGATGAAACGGGCGTCGTATCGCCTCGCCTATCGGCCGGGCGAGCCGATCACCGGCATCGCGCTCGACGCCGGCTATGAAGCGCCCGAGGCGTTCGCCCGGGCCTTCCGCCAGCGCTTCGGCCAGGCGCCGTCGCAGTTCCGCGCGGCGCCGGACTGGCACCCCTGGCACGCGGCGCTCGCGCCGCTCACCCAAGCAAGGAGCCAGACGATGCAGACCCGATTCACCGGTGCCGACGTGACGACGCTCGACTTCCCCGCCACCCCGGTGGCGTTCCTGACCCACCGCGGCGACCCCGCCACGCTCGGCGACACGATCCGCCGCTTCATCGCCTGGCGCAAGGTCAGCGGTCACCGCCCGCCGGCGAGCGCCACCTACACCATCTTCCACACCGATCCGCGCACAACGCCGCTGGAAGACTATCGCCTAGACCTCTGCGCTGGCGCCGCGCACCCCGTGGCAGACCCTGCGCATGGCATCGAATGCGGCCTGATCCCCGCCGGGCGTTGTGCGATGCTGCGGGTGGTGGGGCAGGCCGACGATCTCGAGCCCGCCGCGCTATTCCTCTACCGCGCATGGCTGCCCGGAAGCGGCGAGGAGCCCGGCGACTTCCCCCTCTTCGCCCGCCGCGTCGCCTTCTTTCCCGACGTGCCCGAGAACGAGGCCGTGACCGAGCTCTTTCTGCCGCTCAAATAGCGCCCATGGTGCAGCGTGCGCCGTCCTTACCACCAGCGGTTGTAGCGGCGCCCGATTCATCCCCCATAATTTATTTGCAGTTCCATGTTCGTTCCCTTGCCTTTTCGAAAGGCTAGGGAAGTCCGCGCGTCGCGACATGAAGCGGCCGTTAACCCTGCCACGAGCCGAGTCATTTCAGCGACGAGCCGTTGCATTCCTCCGTAATTTCCGCTCTTGTGCCCGGACTCGGATTGGCACAATTTGTAGTGGTCGCACCAAGGGGCAAGCCCAAGCACTGGTAACCTAACGTTCGCATTCCCAAATGCGGCTTGGGTAGACTCGTGCCGGGCGCCGGGCCGATGGACACTTTTTGTTCTCGCGCAAACCCGGGCGGTGCTACGATTGCTACCGTGCCCCGAGTCGGTTGTTGCGTAGGCAGAAGACAGGGGCCCGAGTGATGGAATTCAGAGATAGTGAGACCAGCGTGAACGAGACCGCCACCATCGAAGCCGCCCCCGCCACCAAGGCGCTCGACAGCAAGGCGATCGTGCCGCAGCCCTATCCGGTCGAGGTCGATCATGCGCGCGACGCGCTGCTCACCGATTTCGGCAAGGAAACGCTGAAGGACCGCTATCTGCTCCCCGGCGAAAGCTACCAGGACCTGTTCGTTCGCGTCGCCTCGGCCTATGCCGACGACCAGGCGCACGCGCAGCGACTGTACGACTATATCTCCAAGCTGTGGTTCATGCCGGCCACCCCGGTGCTGTCGAACGGCGGCACCGGCCGCGGCCTGCCGATCAGCTGCTATCTCAACTCGGTGCCGGACAGCCTGGACGGCATCGTCCAGACCTGGAACGAGAATGTCTGGCTCGCCTCGCGCGGCGGCGGCATCGGGACCTATTGGGGCAGCGTGCGCGGCATCGGCGAACCGGTGGGCCTCAATGGCAAGACCAGCGGCATCATCCCCTTCGTCCGCGTGATGGATTCGCTGACGCTCGCGATCTCGCAGGGCTCGCTGCGCCGCGGCTCGGCCGCCTGCTATCTCGACATCTCGCACCCCGAGATCGAGGAGTTCCTCGAGATCCGGAAACCCTCGGGCGACTTCAACCGCAAGGCGCTCAACCTGCACCACGGCGTGCTGATCCCCGACGCGTTCATGGAAGCGGTGCGCGACGGCGCCGAATGGCAGCTGAAGAGCCCGAAGGACGGCTCGGTCCGCGCGACCGTCGATGCGCGCGCGCTGTTCCAGAAGCTGGTCGAAACCCGCCTCGCCACCGGCGAGCCGTACATCGTGTTCTCGGATCACGTGAACTCGACCATGCCGAAGCACCACCGCGATCTGGGCCTCAAGGTCTCGACCTCGAACCTGTGCTCGGAGATCACGCTGCCCACCGGCCGCGACCATCTCGGCAAGGATCGCACCGCGGTGTGCTGCCTGTCCTCGCTCAACCTTGAGACCTGGGACGAGTGGAACAAGGACAAGCGCTTCATCGAGGACGTGATGCGCTTCCTCGACAACGTGCTGACCGACTATATCGAGCGCGCGCCCGACGAGATGGCCCGCGCCCGTTATTCGGCGGCGCGCGAGCGCTCGGTCGGCCTCGGCGTGATGGGCTTCCACAGCTTCCTCCAGGCGCGCGGCATCCCGTTCGAAGGCGCGATGGCGAAGAGCTGGAATCTCCGCATCTTCAAGCATGTCAGCGCGCAGGTGAACGAAGCCTCGATGGCGCTGGCGGTCGAGCGCGGGCCCTGCCCGGACGCTGCCGACATGGGCGTGATGGAACGCTTCAGCTGCAAGATGGCGATCGCGCCGACCGCGTCGATCTCGATCATCTGCGGCGGCACCAGCGCCTGCATCGAGCCGATCCCGGCCAATATCTACACCCACAAGACGCTCAGCGGCTCCTTCTCGGTGCGCAATCCGTATCTGGAGAAGCTGCTCAAGGAGAAGTCGAAGAATTCCGATGCGGTGTGGAATTCGATTCTCGAGCAGGGCGGCTCGGTCCAGCACCTCGACTTCCTGACGCCGGAAGAGAAGGACACGTACAAGACCAGCTTCGAGATCGACCAGCGCTGGATCCTGGAACTGGCGGGCGACCGCGCGCCGTTCATCGACCAGGCGCAGTCGCTCAACCTGTTCATCCCGGCGGACGTGGAAAAGTGGGACCTGCTGATGCTCCACTTCCGCGCCTGGGAACTGGGCATCAAGTCGCTCTACTATCTCCGCTCCAAGTCGGTGCAGCGCGCCGGCTTCGCGGGTGGGGTCGAGGCCGACAACACGATCGAGAAGCCCAAGTTCGATCTGGGTGAATCGACCGATTACGACGAATGCCTGGCGTGCCAGTGATCTGAAGCATGGTGGCGGCGGTGATGCACCCTCACCCTCCCGCCGCTTCGCGGCTCCTTCCCTCTCCCAAGGGGAGAGGGACCGTGGAGCGGCACAAAGCCCCCTCTCCCCTTGGGAGAGGGGAGGGGCC
>JAPJRE010000357.1 GCA_030824725.1 Sphingomonas sp. | reverse complement strand
GGTACCGCAATGGGTTGGACGGACGCCGGGGTGACCGCCGTTTCGGGCGGGGGCAGGGGGGCGCCGGCGAGATCGGGCGCGACGTCCTTGGGCGCGGCGGCGCGCACGGGCTTGGCGTTGGCCTTGAGCGGCGCGGGCTGGGGCAGCACAGCTGCCTCCGTCGGCGCAGGCGGGTTCGGGTCCAGCGCAACGGCGGCATCATCGACGGCAGGCGTCGCAGCCGCTGGCTTGACGATTCCCGGCTTGGGCTGGGGCGGGGCCGCGGTGGGCGCGGGTAGCGTCCCATTGGCGGCGGGTGCGGCTTCGCCGATAGCGCCGGAATCGGCAGGAGCGCCCGCTTCGAGGGCGTTGGCGGCATCGCCCGGCTTGCCCTGCGCATTGGCGAGCGCCTTGGCGATCGCGTCCGCCAGCGGGTTGCCGCCGGTCGCGACCGGGGGCGTCACCGCGCCCGGTGCGGCGGTGGCGAGCAGCTGCGCCATGGCGACCTGCGGCTTGTCGCAGGGCAGCTCTGACATCGCGTCCGCTGCGATCGGCAGCAGCGGCGCGCCGGTCTGGGTGGTGAGCAGCTGCGGACCGAACGCCGGCAGGTCCGCCGGCATGCCCAGCGCCGGCGCGCCTTGCCCGGAATCCCCGGTCGCCATGCCGAGCAGGCCGGCAAAGCCGGCCCCTGCGGCGGCATCCGCGGCGCCTCCTTGCGAGGCGGGGGTGGGCAAGGGGAAGCCGATGTTGGTGACGTTCATGCAGTCGCCTCGTGCGCGCGGCCCGGAAAGAGGCCGTTCCAAACCATTATAGAATGATCGCCGAAACGATCGCGGCGGATCAGCCAATTACGCCGAGCGCGCGGATGCGGGCGCGGGCATGGATTTCGTTCTGCGACAGCACCACCGTCGCCGGGCGGACGCGCTCGATGATCGAGCGGACGAACGGACGGATCGACGGGCTGGTGAGCAGGCAGGGGATCTCGCCGTCCTGTGCCAGCCGGTCATAGGTCTCGCGTACCGCGCCGATGAACTGCTGGAGCGCGGAGGGCGCCATCGCCAGCTGGCGGTCGTCGCCCGCGCCGAGGATGCTGTCCGCGAACGCCTGGTCCCAGTCGGCCGAAAGGGTGACGACGGGGATCGCGTCGCCGCGTGCCTGCGATGCGCTGATCTGGCGCGCGAGTCGGCTGCGGACATGCTCGGTGATCGTCGTCAGGTTGTTCGAGAGCGGCGCCGATTCCGCGATGCCTTCGAGGATCGTCGGGATGTCGCGGATCGAAATCCCTTCGGACAGCAGGTTCTGCAGGATGCGCTGGACGCTCGAGACCGAGACCTTGGACGGGATGATGTCCGCCACCAGCTTTTCCGATTCCTTGTGGACTTCGGTCAGCAGCTTCTGCGTCTCGGTATAGGAGAGCAGGTCGGCGATGTTTTCCTTCACCAGCTCGGTCAGGTGCGTCGCGATGATCGTGCCGCAATCGACCACGGTCAGTCCGCGGAAGCCGGCTTCGTCGCGCAGCTCGCGATCGATCCACAGCGCCGGCAGGCCGAACACCGGCTCCTTGGTCTGCTCGCCGGGCAGGCCGACGGGGCCGCCGCCCGGATTGATCAGCAGCAGCTTTTCCAGCCGGATGTCGCCGCGCGCCGCCTCGGTCTCCTTGATCGAGATCACATATTCGTTGGGCTTCAGGCCCATATTGTCGATGATCCGCACCGACGGCAGCACGAAGCCATATTCGGTTGCCATCTGGCGGCGCAGCGCGCGCACCTGGTCGTCGAGGCGCGGCTCGCGCGTGTCGTCGTTGATCATCGGCAGCAGCGCGTAGCCGATCTCGATGCGCACCGCGTCGATCGCCAGCGTATCCGAAATCGGCTGCTCGACCGCTTGCGCCTGTGCGACTTCCTGCGCGGCCTGGATGCGTTCGCGCGCGGCTTTGGCGGTGGCGCGGCGCGACATCTCCCAGGCGACCCAGCCCGACAGCGCCGAGAAGGCGGCGAAGGGCACGAAGGGCAGGCCCGGCATCAGCGCCAGCGCGCCCATCAGGAACGACACCATGCCGAACGCCTTGGGGTAGCGGCCGAGCTGGTCGCCCAGCGCCGCGCCGGTCTTGCCGGCGACGCCGCCCTTGGAGACGAGCAGACCCGCTGCGGTCGACACGATCAGCGCCGGGATCTGGCTGACCAGGCCGTCGCCCGCGGTGAGCACGGTATAGGTGCGGAACGCCTCGCCGATCGGCACGCCGTGCTCGATCACCCCGATGCCGAGGCCGACGACGATGTTGATCGCGGTGATCAGCAGGCCGGCGACGGCATCGCCCTTCACGAACTTGGAGGCACCGTCCATCGCGCCGTAGAAGCCGCTTTCGGCCTCCACCTCGGCGCGACGGGCCTTGGCCTGTTCCTCGTTGATCATGCCGGCGGAAAGATCGGCGTCGATCGCCATCTGCTTGCCGGGCATCGAATCGAGGCTGAAGCGCGCGGCGACTTCGGCGATACGGCCAGCGCCCTTGGTGATGACGACGAAGTTGATCACCACCAGGATCATGAAGATGGTGAGGCCGATGATGGTCTCGCCGCCCATCAGGAACTCGCCAAAGGCGCCGATCACGCCGCCGGCGGCATCGGGGCCTTCATGGCCATGGCCGAGGATCAGGCGGGTCGAGGCGAGGTTGAGGCCCAGGCGCAGCATCGTCGCGATCAGGAGGATCGTCGGAAAGGCGCTGAGCTCCAGCGGCTTCTCGATGAACAATGCCGTCATCAGGATCATCACCGAGATGGTGATCGACAGGGCGAGGCCCATGTCGAGCATCCAGCCGGGCATCGGCAGGATCAGCATCGCGATGATCGCGATCACGCCGCCGGCCAGCGCCATGTCGCGGTTGGCGCCGATGCGATCGAGGAATTTCAGGACGGCGGGAGGCATGGGCGGCTACCGGAAACTGGAGGTCAGGGCGCGGGCGAAACGGCGATGCCGGCTTCGATGAAGCTGCGCAGCTTGTTGCGCATCGTCCGCACCGAGATGCCGAGGATGTTCGAGGCCGAGGTGCGGTTGCCGTGGCAGCGCTCCAGCGTCTGCAGGATCAGCTCGCGCTCCACCTCTTCGACCGTGCGGCCGACCAGGCTGTTGATGTCCAAGGGATTGGTCTCTGTGTTGAGTTCGGCAAGTGGCGTGCCGTCGGCGCGCACCAGGTCGCCCGGCGTGATAGCGGCGCCGCGGCCGAGCAGGATGGCGCGGTGCACCGTCTCGTCCAGCTCGCGGATGTTGCCGGGCCAGACATAGCGCTGCAGCAAGGCCAGCGCCTCGTCGGTGAAGGCGCGCGGCGGCAGGCCGTCGACCTCCGCATGGCGCTTGGCGAAATAGCGGGCGAGCGCGAGAATGTCCTCGCCGCGCGCGCGCAGCGGCGGCACTTCGACGCGCACCAGCCCCAGCCGCACCAGCAAATCGGCCCGGAAGGTGCCGCTCTCGACCAGCGCGTCGAGGCTGAGGCTCGACGTGGCGATCAGGCGGCCGTGGAACGGAATCTCCTCATGGCCGGCGAGACGGCGGAAATGCTGCTTCTGGAGCACGTCGTGCAGCTTGGCCTGCAGCGCGGGCGAGAGCATGCCGACCTCGCGGAGCAGCACGGTGCCGTGGCCTGCCTTTTCCAGCCGGCCGATGCGGCGGGCGACGGCGCCGGGAAAGGCGCCGGCCTCATGGCCGAACAGTTCGGATTCGAGCACATCGGGCGCGACGCCGGCGCATTCGGCGACGAGCATCGGCTGCGGGCGGCCGGAGGCATCGTGCACCGCGCGTGCCATCATTTCCTTGCCGCTACCCTTTTCGCCGGTGATCAGCACCGGGGCGGCGCTCGGCGCGACGCCGGCGGCGAGCGACAGCGCGCGGGCAAGCGCCGGGTGGCCGCCGATCCAGGCCGGCGCCTTGCGTTCCACCACCGAGGCGATCGCGGCGGCGATCAGCTCGCGCTGCGGGGGGAGGGGGACGTAATCGCGCGCACCGGCGCGGATCGCCGCCACCGCGCGCTCGGCCGGGGCGTCGATGCCGCAGGCCAGCACGGCGATGGTGAAGCGCTCGGCGCGGATGCTCGCCATGAAGGCGGTGATGTCCGCGTCGACGTCGATCATCACGAGGTCGGCACCGCCCTGGCGCAGCTCGACCAGCCCGTCCTCGGGCGTGTCGGCCATCGCCACTTCGGCGCC
>JAPJRE010000356.1 GCA_030824725.1 Sphingomonas sp. | reverse complement strand
GGATTGCTCGGCATCGGCCGATCGGGCGGCCCGCGCTCCTCCGGCAGGGGCAGTCGCGGCGCATCAACGCCCTTGCCGCACACCACGATCTGATCGGCGCCGGTCTGCGCGGAGGCACAGGGGGCCGCCAGCACCGACCAGCGCTGCGACCCGTCCGCCGCCTGCTGCGGCGCCTGCAGCGTGGCCGTAGTGGCGGGCGCGGGCGCGACCGCCTGGGTCTGGGGCGAGAGGCCCATCAACAACGCGGCCAGCAACATGCGATACTCTCCCGGCAGGCAGCCCTTAGACCATGCCGCCGCGGCCAGCGAAAGCCCATTCCGCACGCTCCCGGCCCGCGCTAGCATGGCAACCGCTACCGGGGAGCGCAGCATGCCGATCACCCTCACCGCCTTCGAAGCGTCTCCCGATCGCGGTCGCGGTCTTGCGCGCGACATGCAGGTTCGCTGGGCACTGGAAGAGCTGGGCCTGTCCTATGACGTCCGCCTCGTCTCCTTCGCCGAGATGAAGCAGGCCGAGCACCTTGCCCGCCAGCCCTTCGGCCAGATCCCGACCTGTGAGGAGGACGGGCTGACGTTGTTCGAGTCGGGCGCGATCGTCCACCACCTCGCTGAACGCCATGCCGGGCTCCTGCCCGAGGATCCGGCCGCCCGCGCCCGCGCGATCGCCTGGATGTTCGCGGCGGTGAGCACGATCGAGCCGCCGATCGTCGAATGGGCGATGGCGCGGATGCTCGAGCGCGACACGCCCTGGTTCGCCGCGCGCCAGCCGATGCTGGAGGACCGCGTCCGCACCCGGTTGGCACAGCTGGCGGACCGGCTGGGTGCAGCGGAATGGCTGGACGGCGATTTCACCGCCGGCGACCTGCTGATGATCAGCGTCCTGCGCCGGCTGGACCGATCGCCCCTGCTACCCGAGCAGCCGCGACTGGTGGCGTACATCGCGCGGGGGGAGGCGAGACCGGCGTTCCAGCGCGCGTTCGCGGCGCAGCGGGCGGTATTCGAGGGGCAGCAAAGCGCGGGGTGAGACTCGGGGACCGCGCGTCTGCATTTGGTGGATTGTGTTGAAAAACTCCCGCGCGCCCGGTTGCAGACCCAAGCCATGAAATATCAGTGCCATGCTGTCGCCTGCCCCATCGCCGGTGATCACCGTGCGCACCGTCGTCGTGCTCGCCGCCGCGCCCGCCCCGCCCTCGCCCGTTCCCGCCGCCGCGCGGGCGGAGAAATAGTTGATCGTGGTGCGCTTGCCGTTCGCGTCCTGACCATAATGGCGCAGGCAGAACATCAGCAGCGCGTCGTTGCGCTTGCGGCGAAAGCCCATCAGCTTGCCGCGGTCGAACACCGGGATCAGCTCGCCTTCGATCGCGCGGGTGAACGCCTCGTCCTTCAGACGGGCGAGGCCGAAGTCGAGCGCCGCGTCCCAGGCGCGGCGAAAGCCCTCCGCGCCCGCCGCACGGCGCAGCGCATAGGCATTGGCCTGCGCCATGTTGACCATGTTGGCTGCGCGCCGCACCGATCCGGTATCGGCGAGCGCTTCGATGAACGCCTTTTGCCGCTCGGGCGTCCAGCCATCGTGGCGATTGCGCTGGCGCGGCACCGGATCGAAGTCCGGCAGGTCGCGCGCCGCGCGCGGGACGGGCACTCGGTTCTGCATTGCTTCCGACTCCCTGAAGATGGGAAACTGGAAAGCCTGTACCGATTTTACCTGCTGTAGGACAGAATTTTGTTCCCGTTAGGTTCCATCTGCGGCGCTTGCCTCTCCGCCGTTGCCGTCCGCGAACGGGTCATAGACCCGCAGCGCATCCGCCGCGTACATCAGCGCCGGGCCGCCGCCCATGGAAACGCTCTGGTGGAGGACGCCCAAACTCCCAAAAGAAAAAGCCCCCGCCGTCGCCGGCAGGGGCCCTTTCTTCACCGAAGCGGCAGCGCTTACGCGGCCGACTTCGCCCGGCTCTGGCGCTTGCGCTCGTTCGGATCGAGGAAGCGCTTGCGCAGACGGATGTTCTTCGGAGTCACTTCCACCATCTCGTCGTCGTCGATGTACGCGATGGCCTGTTCCAGCGTCATCTTCTTCGGCGGGGTCAGGCGGATCGCGTCGTCCTTGCCGCCCGAGGCGCGGAAGTTGGTCAGCTGCTTCGCCTTCATCGGGTTGACCTCGAGGTCTTCCGTCTTGGCGTTCTCGCCGATGATCATGCCTTCATACAGCGCTTCGCCGTGGCCGACGAACAGGATGCCGCGCTCTTCGAGCGGCCCCAGCGCATAGCCCTGGGCCTCGCCGGCGCCGTTGGAGATCAGCACGCCGTTCTTGCGGCCTTCGATCTTGCCCTTGTACGGCCCGTACTTCTCGAACAGGCGGTTCATGATGCCGGTGCCGCGGGTGTCCGACAGGAACTCGCCGTGATAGCCGATCAGGCCGCGCGACGGTGCCGAGAAGGTGATGCGGGTCTTGCCGCCACCCGACGGACGCATGTCGGTCATCTCGGCCTTGCGCTGGTTCATCTTGTCGACGACCGTGCCCGAGAATTCCTCGTCCACGTCGATCACGACGGTCTCGTACGGCTCTTCACGGCCGTTCTCGCCGTCGCGGAACAGCACGCGCGGACGGCTGATGCCGAGCTCGAAGCCCTCGCGGCGCATCGTCTCGATCAGCACGCCGAGCTGGAGTTCTCCGCGGCCGGCGACTTCGAAGCTGTCCTTCTCGTCGCTCTCGGTGATCTTGATCGCGACGTTCGATTCCGCCTCGCGGAACAGGCGGTCGCGGATCATGCGGCTGGTCACCTTGCTGCCCTCGCGGCCCGCCATCGGCGAGTCGTTGACCGCGAAGCGCATCGACAGCGTCGGCGGATCGATCGGCTGCGCCTGCAGTGGCACGCTGACCGAAGTGTCGGCGATGGTGTTCGACACGGTGGCGACGGCGAGGCCGGCGAGGCTGATGATGTCGCCCGCCTTGGCTTCTTCCACCGGCACGCGGTCGAGGCCGCGGAACGACATGATCTTCGAGGCGCGACCGGTCTCGATGATGTTGCCTTCGTTATCCAGCGCGTGGATCGGCTGGTTCATGCGCACCGTGCCGCTCTCGACGCGGCCGGTGAGGATGCGGCCGAGGAAGTTGTCGCGGTCGAGCAGCGTGACGAGGAACTTGAACTCGGCGTCCGGGTCCACCTGCGGCGGCGGCACGTGATCGACGATCTTCTGGAACAGCGGGGTCAGCGTGCCCTCGCGCGCTTCGGGATCGTCCGAGGCATAGCCGTTGCGGCCCGAGGCGTAGAGCACCGGGAAGTCGAGCTGCTCGTCGGTCGCTTCCAGCGTCACGAACAGGTCGAACACTTCGTCGAGCACTTCCTGCACGCGCGAATCGGCACGGTCGATCTTGTTGACAACCACGATCGGACGCAGGCCGAGCTTCAGCGCCTTGCCGGTCACGAACTTGGTCTGCGGCATCGCGCCTTCGGACGAATCGACCAGCAGGATCACGCCGTCGACCATGCTCAGGATGCGCTCCACCTCGCCGCCGAAATCGGCGTGGCCCGGCGTGTCGACGATGTTGATGCGGATGCTGTTCTCTTCGGTGCCGTCGGGCGACCAGTCGACCGAGGTCGGCTTGGCGAGAATCGTGATCCCGCGCTCCTTCTCGAGGTCGTTCGAGTCCATCGCACGCTCTTCGACGCGCTGGTTGTCACGGAAGGTGCCGGACTGGCGGAAGAGCTGGTCGACGAGGGTGGTCTTGCCATGGTCGACGTGCGCGATGATCGCCACGTTACGGAGGTTCATGCGATTTCCTGATTGGCGCGGAAGCGCGCGTACGGGCGGGCCCATAGCGGAAATGGTGCGTCGCGGGAAGGCCCCTGCTGCAAACGGCATTCCCGTTGAAACACACAGTGCCATAGCCATATACCACACTTGCGGGATACGTGCTTCGCCTGCATGGTTATCCCTACGGAGTTGGAGAGAGAGTGACGATGGCGACTGTGACGGATACCGCAGAACAGGGTCTGGTGCTCACCCCGCCGGACCCCGTCCCCGCCGTGGCGCCGGAGAAGGCAGCCGGGCTGGTGCCGGTCGAAGACACCAAGAAGTCCGAACTCGACAAGCGCGTCGACGGCTTCATCGACGATCTGATCGCGCAGGACGTCAATTCGCCCGAATTCGGCAAGCGCGTCGATGCGATCGCGGCGATGGGTCAGAAGGAAATCCGCGACGCCGCCGGCC
>JAPJRE010000355.1 GCA_030824725.1 Sphingomonas sp. | reverse complement strand
CCGCAACCATCGCGGCGGATCGCGCAAGAACATTGCCTTCCATTACGACCTCGGCAACGACTTCTACACGTGCTGGCTCGACCCCGGCATGAGCTATTCCAGCGCCATCTTCCACGATGTGGGCGAGCCGCTGGCGGCGGCGCAGGACAGCAAGCTGCAGGCGATCCTGGACCGCACCGGCACCCGGCCCGGCGACACCATTCTCGAGATCGGCTGCGGCTGGGGTTCGTTCGCCGAGCTGGCGCTGCGCCAGGGGCGCCAGGTCCACGGCATCACGCTGTCGACCGAGCAGAAGGCCTGGGCCGAGGCGCGCACGGCCGGGCTGGACGGCGCCCGATTCAGCCTGACTGACTATCGCGACGTGACCGGCCGGTATGACGCGGTGGCCAGCATCGAGATGGCCGAGGCGGTGGGCCGCGAATATTGGCCGGCCTATGTGGCGGCGATCGCGCGGGCGTTGAAGCCCGGCGGGCGCGCGGCGCTGCAGGTGATTACCTTCGACGATGCGATGTTCGAGGGCTATGCCCGCAACGTCGACTTCATCCAGACCTATGTCTTTCCGGGCGGCATGCTGCTCAAGGAAAGCGAATTCCGCGCGCTCGCGGAGGCCGCGGGGCTGGAATGGCGCGAACGCGATGCCTTCGGGCTCGATTATGCCGAGACGCTGCGGCGCTGGCGCGAAAGCTTCGATGCGGCGGCCGCAGCCGGGCTGCTCCCGGCGCAATTTGACGACCGCTTCGTCCGGCTCTGGCGCTACTATCTGATGTATTGCGAGGGCGGCTTTCGCGGCGGCGGGATCGACGTGATCCAGATCACGCTGGTGAAGCGGGGCTGACCCGCTTCACCCAGGGTCTCAGCCGCAGCGCGCGTCGGTGATGGTGCCGGCCGCGTCGACGTGCAGGTTCAGCCGGTCGACGCGGAAATCCATCGTCACCGCCGAGCCCGGCTCGATCCAGCGTACATGCTTGGCGCCCGAGCGGGCCAGAGCATCGGCCTCGATCGTCGGCGAGCGCTGCTTGCCCTTCAGGTCGAGCACGCGGTTGGCGTCGCATTCGACCATCGCCGGCAGCGGCTCGGCCTTTTTCTGCGGCGCGCAGCCGGCAGCAGCACCTGCCAGCGCGAGGAGGGCGAGGGCGCGGATCATGCCGGGTCCTCGGTGCGGCTCATCTTGAGCTTGCCGTTGCGCACCGCGAAGCCGAGCTGGCCCTCGACCAGCGCCAGCGCGTCGCGGCCGAACTGCTCGTAGCGCCAGCCTTCCAGGATCGGCAGGTCCTTACGCACCCCGGCGGCGAGCGCCTCGAGATCCTCCGAGCGCGCCAGCAGGCGCGGGGCGACGTTGACTTCCTTGGCGCGGATCTTGAGCAGCAGCTTGAGCAGATCGGCGACCAGCGCACCGTCCTTGCCGAGCGCCGGCTTGCGCTCCTCGCGGCCGGGCATCTCGTCGGCCGGCATCGGCTTCGATTCGGCGATCGCCGCCATCATCCGCCCGCCGATATCGTTGCCTGCCCAGGCGGCGGAGAGGCCGCGGACCTTGGCGAGATCGCTCTGCTTGCGCGGCGGATTGGCGGCGAGATCGGCCAGCGTCTCGTCCTTGACGATGCGGCCGCGCGGCAGGTCCTTGCCCTGTGCCTCGAGCTCGCGCCAGCGGGCGAGCGCCTTGAGGCGGCCGAGCACCTCGGGCTTGCGGCTGTTAATGCGGACTCGCTGCCATACCTGGTCGGGATCGTTGCGATAGTTCTCGGGGTCGGAGATGCGCTCCATCTCCTGGTCCAGCCACACGCCGCGACCGGACTTGCGCAGCTTTTCCAGCATCTTGGGAAAGATCTTGGAGAGGTGGGTCACGTCGGCGATCGCATAGTCGATCTGGCGCTTGTCGAGCGGGCGGCGCGCCCAGTCGGTGAAGCGGGCGCCCTTGTCGACGACGATGCCGAGATAGGTGTCGACGAGGTTGGAATAGCCGATCTGCTCGCCCTGGCCGAGCGCCATCGCGGCGACCTGGGTGTCGAACATCGGGTGGGGGGTCTTGCCGGTGAGGTTGTAGACGATCTCGATGTCCTGGCCGCCGGCGTGGAACACCTTGAGCACGTCCTCATTGTCGACGAGCAGGTCGAGCAGCGGACCCATGTCGAGGTCCGGGGCCATCGGATCGATCGCCGCGGCCTCCTTGTCGTTCGCCACCTGGATCAGGCAGAGCTCGGGCCAGTAGCTGTTTTCCCGCATGAACTCGGTATCGACCGTGATGAAGTCGGACTTCGCGAGGCGTTTGCAGAGATCGGCGAGGGTGACGCTGTCTTCGATCAGACCATGAATGTGCATCTGACGCCCATATACCGGTCTTCGGGTTGACAAAAGTGGGGTCTAACCGGAATGCGCCCGGTCATAGTGTTTCAATATCGTCGCGCCGGCCCGGACCGGCACCGCCAAGCGTGGCGGGAAGACGCCAAGGTGAGAAGAACCGCATCATGCACGCCTATCGCACGCACACCTGCGCCCAGCTCCGCTCCGCGGACGTGGGGCAAACCGTCCGCCTGTCGGGCTGGGTGCACCGCAAGCGCGACCATGGCGACCTGGTGTTCGTCGACCTGCGCGACCATTACGGCATTACCCAGATCGTCACCGATGCCAGCGGCCCGGCCTTCGAGGCGATCGAGTCGTTGCGCTCCGAATCGGTGATCACCGTCACCGGCACGGTCGTCGCACGCGATGCCAGCGTGGTGAACCCGAACCTGCCGACCGGCGAGATCGAGGTGCGCGCGGCGGAAGTGACCGTCCAGTCGGCCGCAGCCGATCTGCCGATGCCGGTGTTCGGCGAGCAGGAATATCCCGAAGAGATCCGCCTGCGGAACCGCTATCTCGATCTGCGCCGCGAGAAGGTCCACAAGAACATCCTGCTGCGCTCGAACGTGATCGCGTCGCTGCGCCGCCGGATGATCGACCAGGGCTTCACCGAGTTCCAGACGCCAATTCTCACTGCGTCGAGCCCCGAGGGTGCGCGCGACTATCTGGTCCCCAGCCGCGTCCATCCGGGCAAGTTCTACGCGCTCCCGCAGGCGCCGCAGATGTTCAAGCAGCTGCTGATGGTCGCCGGCTTCGACCGCTATTTCCAGATCGCGCCCTGCTTCCGCGACGAGGACGCGCGTGCCGACCGCAGCCCGGGTGAATTCTACCAGCTCGACTTCGAGATGAGCTTCGTGACGCAGGACGACGTGTTCGCCGCGATCGAGCCGGTGCTGCACGGGGTGTTCGAGGAGTTCGCAGACTGGGAGGGCATGGGCCGCAGCGTCAGCGCGCTGCCGTTCAAGCGCATCCCCTACCGCGAATCGATGCTGAAGTACGGCAACGACAAGCCGGACCTGCGCAACCCGCTGGTGATCACCGACGTGTCGGACTTCTTCAAGGGCTCGGGCTTCGGCCGCTTCGCCTCGATCGTCGAGGGCGGCGACGTCGTCCGCGCGATCCCGGCGCCGGGCACCCACGAGAAGAGCCGCAAGTTCTTCGACGACATGAACAGCTGGGCGCAGAGCGAAGGCTTCCCCGGCCTCGGCTATGCGACGCAGAAGGACGGCGTGTTCGGCGGCCCGATCGCCAACAACCATGGCCAGGACGGCATGAAGGCGATTGCCGAAGCGATGGGCCTCGGCCCGAACGACGGCATCTTCTTCGCCGCGGGCAAGGAAGCCCAGGCCGCCAAGCTCGCCGGGCTGGCGCGCACCCGCGCTGCCGAGCAGCTCGAGCTGATCGACAAGAAGCGCTTCGAATTCTGCTGGATCGTCGACTTCCCGATGTTCGAATATGACGAGGAGGCGAAGAAGGTTGACTTCAGCCACAACCCCTTCTCGATGCCGCAGGGCGAGCTGGAGGCGCTGGAGACCAAGGATCCGCTCGACATCCTCGCCTATCAGTACGACATCGTCTGCAACGGCATCGAGCTGTCCTCGGGCGCGATCCGGAACCACAAGCCGGAGATCATGTACAAGGCGTTCGAGATCGCCGGCTATACGCAGGCGGATGTCGACACGAACTTCGCGGGCATGATCAACGCCTTCAAGTTCGGCGCGCCGCCGCATGGCGGCTCGGCCCCGGGTGTCGACCGCATCGTGATGCTGCTCGCCGACGAGCCGAACATCCGCGAGGTGATCGCCTTCCCCAAGACGCAGAAGGCCGAGGACCTGATGATGCACGCGCCCTCGGCGGTGAGCGACAAGCAGCTCAAGGAAC
>JAPJRE010000018.1 GCA_030824725.1 Sphingomonas sp. | reverse complement strand
TTATACTCCGCGGTGTTGCGGGCCTCCCGGTGGGGGGGGGGTTTTTTTTGTGGTGGTGGGGGGGGGGGGCGCGCGGGCGCCCCGACCCTTGCTGCGGACGATCGGTGTTCGAGAGGGGTTCGCTGGCCGAAGAACAATAGTCTGCCCAAGCAGACTATAAGATGAGTTGAGTAAAGGTAAGGGCCGGATAGGCTTGGCGCCGGGGATGTATGACAATAGCGTTGGGGACATGCCCGTCCTCACCTTTCGGCTCGACGATGATGTCGCCCAGCGTTTCGCCGCGCTCGCGGCGGTATCGGGCGGCCGCTCGGCGCTGCTGCGCCGCTTGATCGGTGACGCCTTGGCCATGGAGGCGGGGGAGGGGCATCAGGCGCCGCGCGCCCGCCAGCGCGCAACCTGCCGGGTCGAGGTTCGGCTGATCCCGGAAGAGATCGCCGCGCTCGACCGCGCGGCGGATGTGCTGGGGATGAAGCGTACCGACTGGATCACCACGTTGCTGGCGCGGCGCTTGCGCGCAAACGCGCCCTTGCCGCGCGAGGAGCGGGCGGCCGTCGCGCAGGCGTGGCGCGAGCTCAATCGGATCGGGATCAACCTCAACCAGGCGACCCGCGCGCTCAACGCCTCGGTGATGGTCGAATCCGGCCTCGACGTCGCGCGGGAAGCGGCCAGGGTCGCAAGCTTTAGGTCCGAGATCGTCGATGCGCTCGCCGGTCTCGGGGCCGCGCTCAAGGGCGATCTTCGCTACTGGGACATGGCCGATGCGTGAGGAGGAGGGGGTTCTCCCGCTTCCCAGCCTGATGGAGGCCTGGCGGCCGCCGGCAGGCGGCAAGCGGACCCTGCGCGGCGCCTATGTTCGGATCAAACCGGGCGGAAGCGGGGGCGGGGCCGCCCGGCCGATGTCGATGGGCCAGGCCGAGGCGCGCGCCAAGCTCGAGCGGATCGTGCGCAAGGCGCCCGAGGTGATGGTGAAGGTCTCCGGCAAGCAATATGGCGCTCATCATGTCGCCGAGCATTTCGGCTATGTGGCGCGCCACGGGAAGCTCGCCGTCCGATCGAGCGAGGGCGAGATTATCACCGAGCCGGATCGGCTCAAGGCGATCGCTCAGGACTGGGCGATGCTCGACGAGGCCATGAACGAACATGGCCGGGAACGGCCGACGTCCATGTCGCTGGTGCTGTCGATGCCTGGGGGATCGACCGACGCCGAGACGCTCCATGATGCGGCGCAGGCATTCGCGCGAATCCTGTTCGAGGGGAACCATGCCTATATGCTGGCGCTCCATACCGACACCGATCATCCCCACGTCCATCTGACGGTGGCGACCGAAGGGGCGGACGGAACCCGCTTCAATCCGCGCAAGGCGGATCTCCATCATATGCGTGAGACCTTCGCGCATGAGCTGCGCGCGCGCGGTGTCGCGGCGGAAGCGACACCCCGGCGGGCGCGCGGTCATGTCCAGAAGCGCGTGCGGTCAGCCGCGCTCCATCTCGATGCCCGGCTTGGGGCCGAGGGGCGCAGGCTCAATCTCGCGCAGCTCAACGAACTGCGGGCGCAAAGCTTCGTGCGTGCGGCCGACCAGGAGCGCCGGCCGGAAGATGTCATGGCGCTGGCGCGCCAGAAGCAGATCCGCGGCGCCTATGCCGAGGCCGCCGTCGCGCTCGCCGCCACCGGAAAACCGGAAGATCGGGCCTTGGGGCAGGAAATCGCCGGCTTTCTGGCGGCGATGCCGCCGGCGGTGTCGCGGCGGCTCGCGCGCGCACGGGAGATACTGCAATCCGAACGGCCGCCGCAGGAGCGCCGAAACGAGCCGGAGGGCGTTTCGCCGCCCACAGGTGCGGACGAGGGGCGGCCACCGCCTCACCGGGATCGGGAACGATGATGGCCGGCGCTCCCGCGGGCGGCTTGCCTACCTTGCCTGTGTGGCCTTGGCATCCTATCTGGATGCGATGCCAAAATATCTTGGAAAATAGCGAATTTAGGCGCTGATACGCGCTTCTAGCTTGTTAGAAAAAAGCGTGCTATTATCTAACAGATAGGAGCACAGCCAGTGTCTGCGGTAGCCGATCGGATCATGAAGCGCGTGCGCGGCAAGGGCCGCGGCTGGGTGTTCACGCCCAAGAGCTTCGTCGACTTCGGGACGCGTGGGTCGGTCGACATGGCGCTGTCGCGCCTCGTGACCGCCGGCGACATCCGGCGCATCGGCCGGGGTCTTTATGACTATCCGCGCCAGCATGACAAGCTCGGTGCGCTCAGTCCCGATCCCGCCAATGTCGCCAAGGCCCTCTCGACGCAGAGCGGGGACAAGCTCGCACCGTCGGGCGCGGCGGCGGCGAACAGGCTCGGGCTATCGACCCAGGTTCCCGCCCGGGCCAGCTATGCCACGACCGGCCGCACCCGGGTCAGGCAAGCGGGCGGGCGCAGCCTGACGCTCAAGCACAGCCGCGCACCGGTGCTCGACAATGCGCCGGACTCGGTCAACGCGGTCGTGCAGGCGCTCGCGCATCTGGGGAAGGACAATATCGATAGCGACAAGATCCGGCACTTCGCCGCCCGCCTCGATGATCGCGACATGCGGATGCTCGCCCAGGCCAGGGCCGAGATGCCCGGATGGATGGGCGACGTCGTCTTAAAGATCGGCGCCGCCCGCAATGGATGAGTTCGCACGCAGACCAGCCGAGGATCGGCGCGCCTTTATCGATGAAGCGGCGGCGCGGCGGGATCTGACGCCGATCATCATCGAGAAGGATTTCTGGGTCTGCTGGACGCTACGCCGCCTCGTCATGTGTCCCGACCTCGCCGGTCACATGACCTTCAAGGGCGGGACCTCGCTGTCGAAAGCCTATGGGATCATCGCGCGCTTCTCCGAAGATATCGACCTCACCATCAGCCGCGCGGCGCCGCTGCTCAGCGAAGTCGCCTCGCCGATGGACAGCGACATTACCGGCAAGGAGCGCGAGCGCCGGACCAAGGCGCTCAAGGCGGCGGCACAGGCTTATGTCGCCACGGTCGCCATGCCGATCCTGGCGCGCGAAATCGAAGTCGCTCTCGGCACGGCCGAGGGCTGGAGCCTGGCGCTCGATCCCGACGACAAGGACCAGCAGACGCTGCTCTTCGTCTATCCGCGCACCTCGGGTTACGGGCTCGCCTATGGCGAGAATTACGGCGGCGCGGATGAAAGCGGTTACATCAAGCCGCGCATCAAGCTGGAATTTGGCGCCCGCGGCGACACGGAACCGTTCGCGCTTCGACCGATCTTGCCCTATCTGGCCGAAGACTTTCCCGAGGAACTGGCGGATCCGGTGACCGAGGTGCCGACGCTGGCCGTTGCGCGGACCTTCTGGGAAAAGGTCACGATCCTTCATGCGCTCCATCATAACGGCAAGCTGCGCGAGGGCATGTCGCGCCATTATTATGACGTGCTGATGCTCGACCAGGCGGGCATCACGAACGAGGCGATGGGGCGGATCGATCTGCTCGAGCAGGTCGTGCACAACAAGAGCCTGATGTTCGCGGACAGGTCGGCCTCCTATGACACCGCCGTGGTTGGAACGCTGCGCCTGTCGCCCGATGGCGCGACTTGGGAGAAGCTTGAGCGGGACTATGGCGCGATGTCGGAGATGTTCATGGCCGCGCCGCCGAAATTCGAGGCGTTGATGAAGGGTCTGGCGGCGATCGAGGGGACGATCAACGGGCGTTGATGCCGGAGACCGCGAATGAGCAAGTAATCTAAGTATTTGAAATAGAACGATAAAAGACTGATAATCAATCTTATGTTAAATCAGTGCCAGCATCGCACAAGCGAGTGGCGGCTCACGCACCGAAGTCTGGCGTCAGAAGCCGAAGGCGCACCGAAAAGCTGCTCGGGCTGCCGAAACCCGACAGGTTGGCAACCAGCTGGGTTTCGTGCCTGCACAAAGATGGGCTAAATGCGGGACCAATGGAATCGAGCGAGGGAACTTGCATGATCACCGCCAAGCACATCCCTTGGGAGCCGATCGGCACTTTGCCGGAAGACCGGAAAGACGGCCGTCGCTTGCTGCTCTGGGAGGTTGACCTCCCTGTGATCGGGCGATGGGATAGCGACCGTGAGGGCTGGGAAAATCCCGAAAGCATGCATATCCTGGAAGAAGTCATCTACTGGGCCGACATCACCCCACCCGTGTGATGAGTGGATAGGAAGGGGTTACTTATCGGTATCCGCAGTTCGACTGATTCAATAGTGCGCCAGCGTCCGGCCGATGCCGATCCGTCTGAACGGCGGCTTGGTCTTAAAGATATCGATGAGATCGAAAGCGCCGAGCGCGAAAGCCGCGATGTCGTTGCCGGCCTTCAGGACGATGAGCTCGCCGGCATTGTGTCTCTTCGCGATCATGCTGTTGTTGGGATGAGAGGTGCTGTCTCCCGCGGCGGCTCCGCTTCGAGCCAAGAGAAAATCTGGCTAAGATCGTGGTCCGTTTAGGCAGCGATCGTCACCATCGGTGGTGCCTCTCCCTTGGTCATGGCGCGGCCCCGCCCGCGGGATCTGCTGGAAGCGGGATCACATTGGCCTCGCCGAACAAAGCTGTCACCTTCGCCATCGCGAGCTCGCTTAGAATCTGGGTGAACAACAGCGCCAATCGGCGCTTCGGTCTGGAGCACGCGACGTAGAACAGGTTGCGATTGCTCTCGAAGGATTCGACCTTGTCTGCCGGGGGGCCTGGGTCGAGCCGTTCCAGCATTTGCGCGAAATTATACTTGTTCCAGCCACGGCCGACGATGACGAGCACGTTCTCGAACTCCGCACCCTTCACGCCGTGCTTGGTGGCGAAGGGCGTGTGACCATCGATGAACGCATCCACCGCCATCAGCTCGGTGTAGGCGACGTCCCGTAGCCTTCGCAGCTGGGCGATCCTCCGAGACTCGCCTTCGACCGGTTCGGGTCCGGCGTCGGCCAAGCGTTGCTCGCGGTCCAGCACCGCCTCGGGCAGATGCATGTGAGCCTGGCCTTTGATGAGGTCGATGACGGCGCCGATCGTGCCGGTCGCTCGGCACCTTGCGCGTGTGCAGGATCGCTCAGCAGCATCGAGACAAGCAGCGCCAATGCCATCACGCCGATGACGCGCAGCAGAAGTCGCGCCCATTGGGGCCGTCCGCCCGGGTGGGCGGTGATTGCTGTCATGGATGCTGTCCTTTCTGAGATGCGGCCCCGTCGCCGAACACCATGAGCGAGGCCTGGCTCGCCCTCGCCGCTGTATTCCACCCAGCTGCGGCCGGTGGCGAAACAGGGGTGTCGGGTGGCGGAGCGAAGGTGGGCAGAGATTGAGGAATCGCTGGTGCGGCAGCCACCGGCGCCGTGCCACGGATCAGCGGAATGACGGCCGACGCGCTGGCATAGACCCTGGCGACATAGCCATTGCGAAAGCCGCGCTGCCGGTCGCCGGTATTGTACATCGACAGGGCGGTCGCGATCGCATGATCCCGGCTCGGGGCAAGGCGCGCGACCGCCTGGTAGTTGGTCGCGAGGACACGCGCGGCGGCGGCCAGATTGGAGCAGGGTTCGAACGCATTTTCGACCGAAAGCCCCAGCCAGCCGAGATTGGCGCTGTTAATCTGTCCCAGGCCGAGATCGATGTTGTAGCCTCGACCAATCAGGCTGCGCGCCGCAGCGATTGCCTGCGCCTTGGTCGCGGGCTTTGGCGCGCGCACGCCGGGACTATTGACCCCGATTGCGAGACTGTTGAACCGGCTCTCCGTGTGGACGATCGAAATGAGCGTCTCAGGCGCCACCGTCGGTGCGCAAGCTCCTGCAAGCGAAAGAAGGGTGGCGACATCGAGGATCATCGGCGGCCGCCGTCCAAACGCTCGATGCCGGCCAGCGAGAAGGTCTGGCTGCGGCCGTCGTTGAACGTGATGACCACCCGGCGGCGAGTTGTGGAATCGCGATCATAGACCTTCGTGCGGGCGACGCCGCCGCTACAGCCGGGAAAGGCGCCGCCGGTGGCCAAGCGTTGCCATAGCTTGGTCATCGGCGACACGCATTGCGCGTATTGGGTCGCGCCACCGGGATTGGAAAGACACAGGAGAACCTGGCAGCCCAGGTCATTCGCCGCTGCCGGTGCGCTTGGAAGGGCTGTGGCGAGGGCGAGCATCGCCATGCCGAATATTGCACGTTGCATCGGGTCTTCCCCCGCGAGAGACAGCTCCCGCGTCGGGAAATGCCGTCAGCTATCCGTTGGATTTCACCTCTCTTTTGTTCCGACCGCGCTCGATTTCGGCAATCCCCCTAGCCGGGGGGGGAGTTGATCGGTTTGCTGCCGCAGGAATTCGGACAGAGCGCCTTCCTGGTCGGGCCGGAGAGCATCGATTGCGGCGAGATGGTCTGGCGGATCGCCGCCGAGCAGGATGGACGGGCACTGCCCGTCATAATTGCCGAGATTGGGGCGGTGCTGCTGGTAGCCGACCAGCGCGGCAAGCTCGGGATAGAATGCGCTGGCCACCTCGGGCGGATAGGTCAGCCACTGGTTCTCATAGGGCTTCAGCCAGCCGAGGCAGTAGCTGACGATGATGCCTCGGCGCACCGCGTTTGAACGATTCGCGCCGGCGCCATGGAGGGTCGATCCCAGGAATATGATCGCCGATCCCGGATCCGCTTCGATGGCGACCGGCTCCGCGCCGTCGTCGCCCTGCCCGCCATTGTGGCTCCCCGGCCAGACCAGCGTCGCCCCATTTTCGGCCTTGAACGGCGAAATCGGCCACATGACGTTGACGAGATATTCGAGCTCGCCGGTCGGACCGCGCCACATGTCCTGATCCCGGTGCGGAAATTGCGCTGGCGCCCCCGGGTGCAGCTCGAGCGCTTGCGTGAGGTTGAGCTGGACCGTGTCGCACCAGGGCTCGAGGATAGCGTGGACGAGGCGCATGACGGCAGGGTTTTGGACAAGACTTTCAACCGTCGGCGCGCGCTTCAGCAGGCCACCGAAGCGTTTTGTCCGAGGGCCGTAGAATCCGCCCTGGCAGAAAGGCGTGGCGGCAAAACGCGGATGGAGGGATCGATTGATCTCCTCGATGCGTGACCGAGACTCGACATCCCGCAGGATGCAGAAGCCGTGCTGCCGCAGATTTTCGTCGGCTTTGGTCGCGGCGGAGACGCCGCGCCGTGCGATCGTGGCCATGATCGCCCTCCTCATGCTGCGGCGGGAAGATCGGCAAGGCCGACAGGGCGGAAAATGCCGCTCGCGCGCAGCTGCTCGCGCGTTCGGTCGTCCACATCGATTTGCAAGGCGACGAGACTTCGCCCTTGCTCGGACGTGGGAAGACCCAATGGTCGGCAAGTCCAGCCGAAACCCAGGATCTGCTGGAACCACGGCCACTCGGCGACCCCGGTGAAGCTGTGGATCTGGTTGGCGAGGGCATATTCGACGAGCGCGGTGACCAGCTGATTGCGCAGCTCGAGACGCTCCCGGGCGCGCAATTTTCGCGCAAGGCAAAAGCGGGTGATTTCCAGGATAGCACTGCCGCGCGGCGGCGCTTCCTCGCAAAGATCCGGGAAGATCGTGCCGAGAATATGCTCGTGCGTGGTCGGCAGAAGCCGTGCGGAGGCCCGGTGTTCCCCGTCGTCCCCGGTAACAACGATGTAGACGGCGCGATCATTGTCGAACTGATCGATCTCGTAGCGACCGGCGATGACCGGAACGTCCCAGCGAAGAAGATCGACGAAGACCCGCTTGCGCTCCTCGAACATGGAGCGAAACAGGCGGTGTTCCATGGCTTGCGAAAAGCCGGTCCCGATGTGCATGACAGCCTCCTTTTGGTGAGGCCTGTCAGTCGATCAGAGGCGGCTTTTTTGCGTTATCCCCAGTTCTGGGGAGATCATCGGCCGAACACATCGGCAAAGCTGATTTGCCCTTCGAACAAGGCGCGAATGGCGAGGAGGGTGCGCTTGGTGACGCCATAGCGGTCGCGCGCATCCTTCACATGCTGGATCACCGTTTCCTGGCCGATGCCGAGGATCTGGCTGATCTCCCAATCGGTCTTGCCCCGCGCGACCAGCGCCACGCATTCGGCCTGCCTTTCGGTCAGGCTCGGGCATTCGGATTGCGGCGCGTGGATCCGGGAAATCTTGCGTGCCGCTTCGAAGGCGAAGCTGCCGACGAGCTGCACGAACGGCAGCTGCCGATGGTCGAGCATCTCGCCCGCCGCCATCGCGAAGGAACAGGATCCATTGAGCTCGCCAGGAATATGGGCCGGAACGGTGAAGCCGTCGCCCAGCCCGGCCTCGTAGGCTTCTGCCAGGATCGAGCGATCGGCGGCCGTCAGAGAGATGATCGACTGAACCGCCGACCAGGCAAAGCCCACATTGGTGCGATGGCTGGCGCGGTGGATCGGGTCGCTCGCATAGAGGCGTCTCGCCTGGAAGCGCTCCACCCAGTCTTGCGGATAGTCGACGATGTGGACCGAGCGAACCGCAGGCTTCAGGTCGACATGATGGACCAGGGCATAGTGCCGAAAGCCCATGGCCTTCGTGATTTCGGCCATCAGGTCAGACAAGGCCGTAGCGTCCTTGATCGCGCCAGCGACAGCGCAGAAATCCTGAACTTGCCCAAGCCCGATCATCATATGGCCGGCGAGATCAGAGCAGCGCTTCCATGTTGAGATGACCATCGCGAACCGCGCGCAGCACCAGCTGCGTGCGTCGGCGCACGCCATAACGCCTGCGGGCCGATTCAACATATTCGTGCACGGTATCGCGGCTGAGGCCGAGGATCTGGCCGATCTCCCAGTCGCTTTTGCCTTGCGCGACGAGCGCGATGCATTCGACCTGGCGAGGACTGAGAGGGACGCAGGCCAATGGCCCTGCCCTTTCGCCAAGCAGCTCGCGCGCCCGATCATAAGCGACCGAGCCGAGCAGACGGGCGGTCAGAACCTCTTCTGCACTCAGCGGCTCGTCGCGTGATCGGGCCGCAGTGAAGATCGCCTCGGGCTCGCCCGGGGTCCGGATCGGCAAACTGTAGCCCGATGCAAGGTCATGATCCCGGGCGCGGTCAAGGATGCCTCGCTGGCGCGGCGTGAGCTCCAGCACGTCGCCGACACGGTCCCAGGCCAGTCCAGAGGGCGTACGTGCGCAGGCCGCATGGATGGGATCTTCGAGATAATGGCGCTCTTCGAGCACTTCCTCGAGCCAGGCCGACGGATAGGTTGTGAGGAACAGGCTTTGCTCGTCGCCGCGCCGAAGGTCGATATTGTGAAGCAGCGTGAACCAGCGGAAGCCAAGATCGCGCA
The DNA here is from genome assembly GCA_030824725.1 of Sphingomonas sp. Taxonomy (GTDB): domain Bacteria; phylum Pseudomonadota; class Alphaproteobacteria; order Sphingomonadales; family Sphingomonadaceae; genus Sphingomonas. The sequence goes on along the minus strand of JAPJRE010000018.1, from coordinate 13,077 downwards.
CGGCGGCATCGATCGTGCCATGCAGATCGCCAAGGGTTTCAGCACGCTGACAGTCCGTCGCAAAGCGCGTGAGATCATCAAGGCGGCCGCAGTCTTTTATCCTGTTCGCCATAGGCGACGGAAGCTCGTTCGCGAGGAGACGGCTCGTCCACACCTAAGCGGCGAGCGCCATGATTATCAGGATGAGTTGAGAACGATTCGCAACAATCTACGATTAGAATGGATCGCCTATGACACTTTATCCGCCGGCAAAGTGTCATAGCTGACAACCCGTCTGTGGCCGCCGATTTGGGATTCACATTGATCCTGCTTTGTGCTTGATTCCATCATGTTATGTTTCATGCAGGCAAGCCTCTTGAACCCTCCATTGGCTGTGATGTCGCGGCCGTGCTCGAGACGCTGGCGACCGTATCGAGCCGGCCCCGTTATGCCTTCATGCTGCTCAACCTGATCGCCCAGGTGGCGGGGCCAGATGGAAGCGCCGGTCCCTGGGTCAGGCGGAACGATGGGCTCGTTTCCCTGCGCGATTGGCTATGCGACGCATTGACCCCGATGGCCCAGCGTGGTCCGCGCAGCATTACGCTGGCCGAGCGGGTCGAGAGCGACCTCGCTAGAAACGGACTGCTCCCCGGCGATCCGGAGAAAAGGCGCGGCGTGATCGCGGAGGAAATGCGGGCACGCATTCGCACAGCCGGCAAGAGTAATCTCAGTCGCGCCGTTTCCGAACTGGTGAATGCAGGCCTGCTCCGCCGACATTATCAGGGCTATCGCGTCGACCATCGGAACCGTGGCGGCCAGCGCCACGCCGTCTATACCTTGATCGGCGATGCTCTGCGTCTAGTGCCGGGCATCAGCTCCACACCGAATCTGCCCGTGCAAGGCGAACTTGCCCTCCCAAGATGATTGCGCAGTCGAACCGGGATTGCTGCAGTAGTGTGCTGTGAGGTCGGGTAACGATGTCCGAATAATAAGGCCAGTCAGAACGTCAGCATTGACCTTGCCGGCAATTACATCAGCCATTCCCGTCAAGGATCGCCATGGCCTTCTTCGACGCGAATGGATTGTCAGATTCGGAATGAAGCCGGGCACGCGAGCCATATAATCGCGGTAAACCTCGCCGAAGTTGGCTAGCGCCTCCTTTTCCTCATGCCGAGCCAGCCGAATATACATCACGACGAGCACCGGAAACATAGCAAGGGTCAAAAGGGTCGGCCATTGTAGCAAAAAGCCGAGCATGACGAGAATGAAGCCGACATATTGCGGGTGCCGGATCCGGGCATAAATCCCAGTAAGGGCCAATTGGTGTTTGCGCTGACTCAAGTGAAGGGCCGTCCATGCAACCGAGATCAGCCAGTAACCCACGCCGATCAGCACAAAGCTGGCGATGTGGAATGGACCGTAATGGGGATTAACTCGCCAGCCGAACATCATCTCCAGGAGATGTCCAGCATCGTGGCTCCACCAGTCGACAGCGGGGAAATACGACTGGAGCCACCCCGAAAGCACGAAGATCGTGAGCGGGAAGCCATACATTTCCGCGAAGAGCGCTATGATGAAAGCGCTGAACGCCCCCAAACTGCGCCAGTCTCGTTTAGTTGCCGGCTTGAAGAAGCTGAACGCAAAGAGGATGAAAACGGCGGCGTTAACCAGCGCGAGCCCCCACAGACCATAGCCATAGTCGGCGTGCGTCATCGCGACTCTCCTTCGATGCGGCCGTTGGGATTGGCCGGTAAGCCGGCGGGTGCCTGACCGGGCTCATGGCCATGCTGATGCCCACCATGGCCGCGGTGCATGAACAGGTGCATGAGCGGGCAGGCGAGCAGGATGAGATAGGGCAGCACACCCAGGAAGTGCGCGGTATGCTCGGTGAGGAGGAAGAAGCTAGCGACGAGCAGGAAGCCGATCAGAACGATCTTGCCGCGCTTGCGCATGCGATGGTCATGTTCGCCCATATGCCGTCCTCTTCTGGTCAACGTCCGGGCAGCATAGGCTCGAGTCCAAGGAGCAAGGTATAAGTAGAGACCGAAGTCCCCCGGGCATCGCGCAGGCATGGGTAAGGCGATCGATGGGATCGGCCATCGGCGTTCGGGCGACGCAGCTGTCGGGGAGCAGCAGTCGTGCTGCGGATTTTGCGTATAGGCGTGCGGCGTCCGCGAACCAATGCTGCGCTCACGAACATAATCGTGAGAGGCAGGCCCGCGTCCATGCAAAAGAGAAAGAAACGGCACCATTCCCGCGTGACCATCTTCGAGCGTGAAGCAAGGATCGATCTGGCCAAGCGCCCGGCCGATGGTCTCGGCGTTGCCTTTCTCGGCGCATCGGGAACGGTCACAGGGTCGCGTTATCTGGTGGACGATGGTGAAACTCAGATCGTGGTCGATTCCGGCCTGTTTCAGGGACCCAGGGATCTGCGCCGCCTTAATTGGGCATCGATCCCACCCGAAGTCGCGGATGTCGGCCAGGTGCTGCTGACCCACGCCCATCTCGATCACTCGGGCGCACTACCGCGCATGGCGCGCCTGGGCTGGGACGGGACCGTCCTTGCCACGCGGGCGACCGCGGCCCTGTGCGAGCTCCTTCTTCCCGACAGCGGCCATCTGCAGGAAAAGGATGCGGAGTTCGCCAACCAGCACGGCTTCTCCAGGCACCAGCCGGCGCTGCCCCTCTACACCCAGGCCGACGCGCGTCTGGCATTGCAGCTCTTCCGCCCGATCGAGTTCGGAGCGTGGCATGCAGTCACGGACGGCATCAGGGTGCGCTACCATCGCGCCGGCCACATCCTCGGCGCGGCGTCGATCGAGATCGACTGGAAGGGGCGGACAATCCTCTTCTCAGGCGATATCGGCCGTTACGGCGATGCGGTGATGAAGGATCCCGAGCCGCCCGCGCGCGCCGACTATGTCCTGGTGGAATCGACCTATGGCGATCGGCGCCACGAGCAGGTCGATCCGACAAAGACGCTTGGAGATCATGTCGAGCGATGCGTCGAGAGAGGCGGGACGGTGGTGATCCCGGCCTTCGCCGTGGGACGGGTTCAGTCGCTTCTCTATCATTTCTCGCGTCTGCGCGCGCAGGGACGCCTCCGCGACATCCCGATCTTCCTCGACAGCCCGATGGCGATCAACGCGAGCGGGCTGATGTGCGATTTCATGGACGAGCATCGCCTGGCTCGCGCCGAGTGCGAAGCGGCGTGCAGCGTCGCGCACTATGTGCGCGAAGTGGAGGAATCCAAGGAACTCACCGCCAACCCCACCCCCAAGGTCATCATCTCGGCCAGTGGAATGGCAACGGGCGGCCGCGTGCTCCACCATCTCAAGCGCTTCGCGCCGGATGGGAAGAACCTCATCCTCTTCTCGGGCTTCCAGGCGGCGGGCACCCGCGGCGCCGCCATGATCGGCGGCGCCCGGACGATCAAGATCCACGGCGAGTATATCCCGGTCGAAGCCGAGGTCGCCAACCTGACGATGCTCTCGGCGCATGCCGACAGCGACGAACTCATGCGCTGGCTCGGGTCGCTGCACGAGGCCCCGCGCCACGTCTATGTCACCCATGGCGAGCCGACCGGCGCCCAGGTCCTGGCGAAGCGTGTCTCGGAGGAACTGGGTTGGGCATGCAGCGTACCGGCGCTGGGTAGCTGGGGCATGCTCGCGTGAAGCCCGGGATCATCGAGGACGCCGAAGCAGAGCCTGTCGCGACGACGCTGCGGGCACGCCGCATCGGCCTGTCGGCTGCCGGAAGCGATCTGATCGCGGTCATGCGCCACGACTGTCCCGTCTGCCGCTCGGAAGGTCTTGCGTCCCGCGCGCAGGTCGCGCTGCGCGCCGGCGGGCGGGAAATCGTCGTCTCGCTGCTGCACAGCTCCGCGGAGACTCCAGCGCCCGGCGAGATCGGCCTCTCCGAATCCGCATGGCAGCGGCTCGGCGTCAGCGATGGCGATCCGGTCGAGATCGCGCACGCCCAGCCTCTCGCCTCGCTCGCCGAAGTGCGTCGGCGCATCTATGGCAATCGTCTCAGTGACGGGGCTTTTTCAGCGATCATCACCGACATCGCCGAGCGACGCTATAGCGATGTCCATCTCTCGGCGTTCGTCACGGCCTGCTCAGCGGTCCCGCTCGATACGGACGAAACGATCAGCCTGACCAGGGCGATGGTCGATGTCGGCGAGCGATTGCAGTGGCCCGGAACGGTCATCGTCGACAAGCATAGCGTCGGTGGCTTGCCGGGCAATCGCACCACGCCGATCATCGTCTCGATCATGGCCGCGGAGGGCCTGATCATGCCCAAGACATCGTCGCGGGCGATCACCTCACCGGCCGGCACGGCGGACACGATGGAGGTGCTGGCACCTGTCGACCTCGACGTTTCCGCAATCCGCAAGGTGGTCGAGCGCGAAGGCGGCTGCATCGCCTGGGGCGGCGCCGTCAACCTCAGCCCTGCCGACGATGTGATCATCGGCGTGGAACGGGTGCTCGATATCGATGCCGTCGGGCAGATGGTCGCCTCGGTGCTGTCCAAGAAAATCGCGGCCGGTGCGACCCATCTGGTCATCGACATCCCGGTCGGGCCGACCGCCAAGGTACGCGGCGCCGATGCCGCCGACACGCTCGAGCGGGCGCTGAGCTCTGTCGCCCAAGCCTTCGGGCTTCGCACGCGCGTGATGCGCGGCCCCGGCGCCGAGCCGATCGGACGGGGCATCGGTCCGGCGCTCGAGGCGCAGGATATCCTTGCCGTGCTCCAGGGGCAGCCGGGCGCCGAGGATCTCGCCCACCGGGCCTGCGAGCTGGCGGGAGGACTGCTTGAGCTCGCGGACGCAGCCCCGGCCCGCGAAGGTTATGCGCGTGCGCGGGCGTGCCTCGAAAGCGGCCGGGCCTGGGCCAAGTTCCAACGTATCTGCGAAGCGCAGGGCGGCATGCGGGCTCCACCGGTCGCCCGGTTCCAACAGGATATGATCGCTCCCTATAGCGGCCGCCTGGTGAGTATCGACAATCGCAAGCTCGCGACGGTCGCGAAGCTTGCCGGCGCGCCGATGGCCAAGGCCGCCGGCGTCGCGCTGCAGTGTCGGCTGAACCAGATGGTGGATGCCGGGGCTCCCTTGTGTAGCATTCATGCCGAGAGCCCGGGCGAGCTCGACTATGCGGCGGCCTATGCGGTGAGCGACGGGCCGATCTTCGGGATTGAAGCGCTATGAACCGTCCCGTGCTGTTCGCGCTGTCTGGCAGCGAGGCCCTGGCACAGCCGCTATCCGCCGCGCTCGATGCAGAGGTCGGCACGATCGAGCATCGTCAGTTTCCTGACGGGGAAACCTATCTCAGGGTCGGAAACGACGTCAGCGACCGCGAGGTCATCCTGCTGTCCAGTCTCGATCATCCGGACGCCAAGCTGTTGCCGCTGCTGTTCGCAGCCGACACCGCGCGCGATCTTGGCGCTCGCAGGATCGGGCTCGTCGCCCCTTACCTCGCTTACATGCGCCAGGACATACGCTTCCATGCCGGCGAGGCGGTGACGTCGCGAACCTTTGCTGCGATCCTGTCTCGCCATCTCGACTGGCTGGTGACGGTCGATCCGCATCTCCATCGCTACCATGAATTGTCGGAAATCTACCGCATCCCAACCCAGGTTGTTCATGCCGCGCCGTTTTTGGCCTCGTGGATCAAGCGCAATGTCGCTCGCCCGCTGATCATCGGTCCGGACCTGGAAAGCGAACAGTGGGTCTCGCAGGTGGCGGCCGATGCCGATGCTCCGTTTCTCGTGTGCGAGAAAATCCGATCCGGCGACCGTCACGTCACCATCTCGATTCCGAATGCCCCAGCGTTTCTCGATCGCCAGCCGGTGCTGGTCGACGATATCGCCTCATCCGGTCGGACCCTCACCGAGGCGGCGCGCCAACTGGTCGGCATGGGGTTCGCGCGACCGGATTGCGTGGTCGTGCATCCGCTTTTTGCCGGCGATGCAGCGCAGGTTCTGGGTGGGCTTGTCGAAAGGATCGTCAGCACGAACGCGGTTGCACATGCGTCGAATGATATAGACGTCATGCCAGCGATCGCGGAGGCCGTTCGCCACCGGATTGAATGGCGTGCTGCGCGTCAGTTCTAAGACGGAAATGAACGCCCGGCAAACGCTGTGCGCGTCCTCATCCATTGACCCTAAACGAGTCCGAACCAATCTCCTGAGATCTCCCTTTCGGAGAAAATCGCGGCAGGGAAGGAGGATATGTCGTGTCGCACACACGCTCGTTCATCGATCCCCTCGACGTTGCTGGGCACCTGAAGCTTGAGCCCGAAGTAAAGCGCGCCACCCTGCTATCCTGGGCGTCCGATCGCGCAGCCGTCAAGGGCCAACCCGCCCCCCTCGCCCGCCGGGCGCCAGTAACCCGCTGCCGGTCGACGATGTGATGGAAGCGTAGCGATGGCTCGATCGCGCCGAGGGCGGCGCGGGCAACTCGCATGCATCGTCCGGAGCAGAGACCCGGCAATGAGCCGCAGCGACCGCGGCATTGGTGTGAGCGGAGTAGCCGAACCCTCACAGTTTCGCTGTCCTTCGCCGTTTTGCCTCGCCAAATTTTTACTCTTGACCTGGGACCATAGTCCAACGTGCAGAGAAGTATCCCTTGAAGCGCTGCCCTCGCGGCACTGCGTATTGATCGATCTCGGGGGCTATGGGGAACAAGCGCGTCGTGCATATCGTCGATGACGAAGAGACAATACGAAAAGCACTAAGTTTCACGTTGCGGACCGCAGGGTTTGCCGTAGAAGCCTACGCTTCGGGGCCGGAGTTTCTGTTGAGCGCAGAGGACGCCGAGAAAGGCTGCGTGGTTCTCGACATGCACATGCCCGACATGGACGGCCTGCAGGTTCAGGCGGAGCTGACGCGACGCGGTATCGACATGCCCGTCGTGGTGCTGACGGGCAATGGCGATCCTACGCTCGCCGTACAGGCGATGAAGGCGGGCGCTGCCGACTTTCTCGCCAAACCGGTCGAGAAGGCCGCATTGCTCGGCGCGATCGACCGCGGCTTCAGCTGGCTTGAGAGTATAGCCCGTCGTGCCTCCGAACAGGCCGACGCTCTTTCGAAAGCCGCGAGACTGACGCAGCGCGAACGGGCCGTTCTGAGAGGAATTTCGCGAGGCTATCCAAATAGCCTTATCGCAGATGAACTCGGCGTCACGTCGCGCACGGTCGAGCTGCATCGGGCCAGTCTGATGATCAAACTCAACGCGCAAAGCCTGCCCGACCTGTTGCGGATCGCTTTCGCCGTCGACCTGCACGAATCGACCGAAAACGGGCACCCCTAAAATTCTCGGCCGTGCGATGCCGGATGCTATGCGGATCGGGCCGCGGCCAGTTCGGCGATGATCGGACAATCCGGCCGCTCGTCGCCTTGGCAGCGCTCAGCCAGGTCGATTAGCGTGTCGCGCAGCGCCGTCAACGCCTCGGCTTTGCGCTGAAACTCATCGGCGCGGGCAAGGGCAAGCCGCTTCACCTCCGCGCTGGCACGGCCGGTATTGGCCCAAAGGCTGAGCAACGTGCGGATCTCCTCGATCGGGAAGCCGAGATCGCGGGCATTGGCGATAAACCGGAGGCGATGGAGGTCGCGCTCGCCATAGTCACGATAGCCAGCACCCCGACGCGCCGGCGCCGGGATGAGGCCGATCTTTTCATAATGGCGGATCATCCGCTCAGAGACGCCGCTCTGCCGTGACGTCTCGCCGATGTTCACAGTGCTTTCCGGTTGAGGCGCAGCGCGTTGGTGACCACGCTCACCGAAGAGAGCGCCATCGCCGCCGCCGCGATAATGGGCGAGAGCAGAATACCGAACAGCGGATAGAGCGCACCCGCCGCTACGGGCACGCCCGCGACATTGTAGATGAAGGCGAAGACGAGATTCTGGCGGATGTTCGACATGGTCGCTTGGCTGAGCCGCCGCGCCCGGACGATGCCAGTCAGGTCGCCCTTGAGCAGCGTGACGCCAGCGCTCTCGATCGCGACGTCGGTGCCGGAACCCATGGCGATGCCGACGTCGGCGGCGGCCAACGCGGGGGCGTCGTTGACACCGTCGCCGGCCATGGCGACGACCCGCCCCTCGCGCTTGAACCTGGCGACCACGGCGCTTTTCTGATCGGGCAGCACCTCGGCTTCGACCTCGTCGATGCCCAGGCGTCGGGCGACCGCTTCCGCGGTCGTGCGGTTGTCGCCGGTCAGCATGACCACGCGAATGCCCTCCGCCTTGAGCGCGGCGAGCGCTTCTGGTGTCGTGGCCTTCACCGGATCGGCGATCGCGAAGGCGCCGCCGACTGTGCCGTCGACCCCGATGAAGATCGCGGTGGCGCCATCCCGGCGCAGCGCGTCGGCCTGGCTGGCGAGCGCATCGGTCGCAACCCCTTCGTCGGCAAGGAACTGCGCATTGCCGAGGACGATGCGCCGCCCTTCGACCGTGCCGAGCGCGCCGCGCCCGGTCGGCGAGTCGAAGTCGATGACGTCGCTCGTGACGATGCCGCGATCCTTCGCGGCCTCGACGATTGCCAACGCGAGCGGATGCTCGGACGCCCGCTCGACCGAGGCGGCAAGACGCAGCAGCTCGGCTTCGTCGAAGCCGGGCGCCGGCACGACCTGGGTGACGGCAGGCCGGCCTTCGGTCAGCGTGCCTGTCTTGTCGACGACGAGAGTGTCGACCTTCTCCATATGCTCGAGTGCTTCGGCATTTTTGATGAGGACACCGAGCCCGGCGCCGCGGCCGACCCCGACCATGATCGACATCGGCGTTGCCAGCCCCAGTGCGCAGGGACAGGCGATGATCAGCACGGCGACCGCCGCCACCAGCCCATAGGCGAAGCGCGGCTCGGGACCCCAGATGCCCCAGGCGATGAACGCGACGGCCGCGACCGCGATGACCACGGGCACAAACCAGCCCGACACCTGATCGGCCATGCGCTGGATCGGCGCGCGCGAGCGCTGCGCCTCAGCGACCATCTGGACGATGCGTGCGAGCATGGTATCGCGGCCGACCTTGTCGGCGACGATCACCAGCGCACCGGTCTGGTTGAGCGTGCCGCCGATCACTGTGTCGGCCTTTGCCTTGGTGACGGGCATGGATTCGCCGGTGACCATCGACTCGTCGAGCGAGGAGCGGCCGTCCTCGACTACGCCGTCGACCGGCACCTTCTCGCCCGGCCGCACCCGCAGGCGGTCGCCCACCGCAACCAGATCAAGGCTGATTTCCTCTTCGTTCCCATCAGAACCGATCCGGCGCGCGGTCTTTGGTGCAAGGTTGAGCAGCGCCTTGATCGCGCCCGAGGTGCGTTCCCGCGCGCGCAGTTCGAGCATCTGGCCGAGCAGCACGAGGACGGTGATCACCGCGGCCGCCTCGAAATAGACGGCAACCATGCCGTCCTCGCCGCGGAAGGCCGGCGGGAACAGCTGAGGCGCGAGCGTCGCGATGACGCTGTAGATCCAGGCGACCCCGGTCCCCATCGCGATCAGGGTGAACATGTTGAAGTTGCGGGTCTTGAGCGAGGCCCAGCCACGCTCGAAGAACGGCCAGCCCGCCCACAGCACGACGGGTGTCGCCAGCACGAACTGGATCCATACCGAGATAGACATCGGCACGAGGCGATGGATCGCGGGAAAGACATGCGCGCCCATCTCGAGGATCAGCACCGGGAGAGCCAGCACGAGGCCGACCCAGAAGCGCCGCGTGAAATCGACTAGCTCGTGGCTGGGGCCGCTGTCGGCGGTCACGGTCGCGGGTTCGAGCGCCATGCCGCAGATCGGACAGGACCCGGGATGGTCCTGGCGGATCTCGGGATGCATCGGGCAGGTCCAGATCGTGCCTTCGGGCGCCGCGACCGGCGGCGTCGGCGGGCCGAGATAGCGCTCGGGATCGGCGATGAATTTGGTCCGGCAGCCCGCGCTGCAGAAATGATAGCTTTCACCGCTATGCTCGGCGTGATGCGCCGTGGTCGCCGGGTCGACGGTCATGCCGCAGACCGGGTCCTTGACGCCGGTCGCCGCTTTAGCGGTGCCGTGGCCGCCGCAGCAACCGCCGCCATGCGCCGCTCCATGTGTCTCGTTCATCGCCTCGCTCCTTTCGACGCCTGACGATCTAGGGTCTGACACCGTGTCAGGGTCAATACGTAATCGCCTAAGTGGCCAAATCGGCGGGCCCGTTCGCTTGGCCGCCATCAGGCCGGGGAGCACGCCGTCGGCATTGGGCTGGGTATCGCCGATGCCATCGAGCCGCTGCACGGTCAGGCGGAAGGCGAGCCGCATGAGACCCGTGCTGGCGGCCATAATCGGCGATTACCAGGCGCCAATCCGGGCGCAGCATGGCAAGCATGGCGGCACGCCACCGCTTCTCCCGCGCCCACAGGCGGATCGCGCGATCATAGTCTTTCGTCGATCCAGTCCCGCGCGGCGGGGTGTACGATTGCATTGGCTTCTCCCAACGCGAGGCGTTCGAAACGATAAACTACATCGACATGGGTGGCGACAGTGTCCCCAGCCAGGCGACCAGCCCGAGAATGACGATCGCAAGACCGCCTTCGACGACGAGGCTCGCGCGCAGCAGCGCCTGCGCCCGTGGCGCGTCCTCTTCCTCGATCGCCTGCGCAAGTGCCGGGGTCAGGCGATAACGGTTGAGCGCGGCCAGGCCCAGCATGCCGGCGAAGAGCAGCAGCTTGGCGATGAGCAGCAGGCCGTAGGTCGACTGCCCGAGAGACGCGATGTTGCCCGGGCCGACCAGGAACCAGCCGTTCACCGTCCCGGTCAGGATCAGCAGGGCGACGATGATCGTGCCGACGAAGGAGAAGCCCCGCAGCGCTTCCTCGGCGAGCATGACCCGGTCCATGTCTTCAGTGGCGAGATCATCGGTTGCGAGCCTGGTAAGAACCAGCGCAAGGAATGCGGCAAGCGCGCCGACCCAGGCGCCCGCGGCGAGCAGATGGATGAGATCGGCCCCCAGTTGCAGCCAGCCCGCCTCGCCTTCGCCGGCCGCGCCATGCCCGCTCCAGGCGAGGGTCGCGAGTGCGACCGCGCCTGCCAGAGTGGAGGCGATGAAGGCAGGACGGGATTGCCGGCGATAGAAGGGGATGGAGAGCAGAAGAACGAGGAGCGCGACGAGGCGCGCCTTCAGCGCCGTTCCCATGGACGTGCCGTTGAACAGCTCTGCGACCATGGAAAGATCAGGCTGGGTGAGCGGCAGCCCGGTCATGGCCGCTGCCTGCAACGCGAACCCCAGCGCCGACAGCAGGAGGGCGAGACAGGCGAGACCGGCCACCATTGCTACCATCGGCAGATGCCGCTGTACCATCCGGCCGCCGCCGGGCGCATAGAGCGCGAACAGCGGCAGGCCGAACAACAGGCCGAGATCGACGTAGAGCGCCCAGCGGACGGCGACGAGTGCCACGTCGTTCATGGCGTCACTTGACGGTAAAGGCGAGATTGCCCTGGATGCGGTGCGTGTCGGTCGAGACGACGTGCCAGGCGACCTGATAGCTGCCCGCCATGAGCGGCTTGGCGAGCGTCAGCACGAGCGTCTTGTCGCCTTCGACGGACGTCTTGAAGCCGGTTACCGCCATGCGGTGGTTGGGCATGCCGGGCATGCCGGTCATCACGATCTCGGCGCCCGACAGCTTCGGCATCAGACCTTCACTGAAGGTGAGCGTTATACGCGACGGCGCCGAGACGCTGGCGTTCGCGGCGGGCGTCGAGGACACAAGCTTGGGATGCGCGTAGGCCGGAGCAGAAACACTCAGGCCGACGGCGGCGATAACTGCGAGAGGCGAAAAGAAACGCATTGGAACATTCTCCTGTAGATCCCATGAGACAATACGCAGCCCGAGCCCCCACCCCTCGCAATTATTCTTTTCAATCTACAGCAAGGGTTCCTGGACCATCGTGCGTATTGATGGATGAAGACGGAGAAGCACCATGGATGAACTTGACCACCTGCTCTCGCGGTTGCGCGATGCGCCTCTCGATCCCAGGCTCGGCGGCCTGGAAAGCCGGGTCATGGCGGAAATAGCGCGCATCCGGGCCATACCAAGCCTTGGCGCTATGACGTTCGGCATCGCGGCCGCAACCGCGCTGTTCATCGGAATTGCCGGCTCGGCAGTTTCGACACGGTCTGCTGATGCCAAACCGCTATCGCCCTTCGATGCTCGGCTCGCGCTTGCGCCCTCGACGCTGCTGAGCTCGCAGTGATGCGCGACCGCCGCCGGCTCCTGCTCCTCGTCCTGGTGACCTTCGCCGCGGCGATCGCTGGCGTTGTCATTGGCCGCGTCTATGTGGTTCCAGTGCGCCCGGTCGAAAATGAGCTGCACGAGCTGCTCCATCGCGATCTGAAGCTGAATTCAGCGCAACACAGCCGACTCGAGACAATCGAGAAGAACTACGCGATCCGGCGTCAAGCGCTGGAGGCCGAATTGCGCGCCGACAATGCGCGTCTCGCGGAAGCGATCGAAGCGGAGCATGGCTATGGCCCGCAAGTCGCAACTGCGGTGGATCGCTCGCACCAGGCCATGGGCGCGCTGCAGAAAGAAACACTTGAGCATATCTTCGCGATGCGGGCCGTGCTGCGCCCGGATCAGACGGACAAATTCGACGACGCCGTGGTGAAAGCGCTGACGGCCAAATCCGAATGACCGCGTGCCTCCCCGACTGCTCGGACGGGGAGCTCGCGGCTCTGGCGCTTGGAGGCCGGCAAGCGGCCTATGGCGAGCTGGTCCGCCGGCATCAAGGTTGGGTTCACCGGCTCGTGCGCAGCCATGTCGGATCTATGGATGAGGCATTGGATGTCACCCAGGCGAGCTTCGTCGCGGCCTTTGCCGCACTCAACCGCTATGACGTAACCCGACCCTTCCAGGTCTGGATGTCCCGGATTGTCATCAACAAATGCCATGACTGGCGGCGTCGGCGAGCGGTTCGAAATTTCTTTGCCCTAGCCCTACCGCTCGGCGAGGCGGACGGCGTCGCCGACGACGCACCGCTGCCCGATCAGGCGATCGGGGCCGAACAGCAGCTCGCGCAAGCAATGAAAGCGATTGCTGCCCTGCCGTCTTCCCTCAAGGACACGCTTATTTTG
>JAPJRE010000354.1 GCA_030824725.1 Sphingomonas sp. | reverse complement strand
GCCGGCGCCGCCGCGATCGCCTGCACCGAGCTGATCAAGGCAATGGGCCTGCCGCAGGACAATCTGCTGATGTGCGATCGCACCGGCGTGATCTACCAGGGCCGCGAAGGCGTGAACCAGTGGCAGTCCGCCCACGCCGCCAAGACCGATCGCCGCACGCTGGCCGAAGCGCTGGAAGGCGCCGACGTGTTCCTCGGCCTTTCGGCGGCCAATGCGCTGCCGGCCGAACTGCTCGCCAAGATGGCGCCGAAGCCGATCATCTTCGCGATGGCCAATCCCGACCCGGAGATCACGCCGCCCGAGGCCAAGCGCGTGCGCCCGGACGTGATCATCGCTACCGGCCGATCGGACTATCCGAACCAGGTCAACAACGTGCTCTGCTTCCCGTTCATCTTCCGCGGCGCGCTCGACGTGCGCGCAACGGGGATCAACGATGCGATGAAGGTCGCTGCCGCGCGCGCGCTGGCCGAACTCGCCCGCCAGCAGGTGCCAGAGGAAGTGGCGAGTGCCTATGGCACGTCGCACAGCTTCGGCCCCGACTATATTATCCCGACCCCGTTCGACCCGCGCCTGATCGAGATCATCCCCTCGGCGGTGGCGCAGGCGGCGATGGATTCGGGCGTTGCGACCCGCCCGATCATCGACATGACGGCATACCGCCAGCAGCTGCGGGCGCGCATGAACCCGACCACCTCGGTGCTCAGCATGGCCTATGAGGGCGCCCGCGCCCAGCCGAAGCGGGTCATCTTTGCCGAGGGCGAGGAAGAAGTGGTGCTGCGCGCCGCGATCGCCTTCCAGGAAGGCGGCTATGGTACGCCCGTACTCGTCGGCCGAGAATCGGTGCACGAGCAGCTGCGTGCGCTCGGCGCCAACCCGGACCATTTCGAACTGCACAACAGCGTCAATTCGCCGCTGGTCGAGGAAATGGTGGAGACGCTGTACAAGCGCCTCCAGCGCCGCGGCTATCTGCGCCGCGACTGCGAGCGGATGGTCAATCGCGACCGCAACATCTTCGGCTCGCTGCTCCTTCGCCTCGGCCATGCCGATGCAATGATCACCGGCGTCACCCGCACCTATGCCGAGACGATGCGCCAGGTGCGCCGCGTGATCGATCCGGTCGACGGCCGCACGCCGTTCGGCATCCATGTGCTGGTCGGCCAGTCGCACACCGTGTTCATCGCCGACACCACGGTGAGCGAGCGCCCGAGCGCCGAGGAACTGGCCGACATCGCCGAGCGCACCGTCCAGGTCGCCCGCCGCATGGGGCATGAGCCGCGCGTCGCGCTGCTCAGCTACTCCACCTTTGGCAACCCCGAGGGGAAGTGGATCGACAATATCCGCGATGCGGTGAAGGTGCTCGACGATCGCGGCGTGACCTTCGAATACGAAGGCGACATGGCGCCCGACGTCGCGCTGAACCCCAAGCTGCTCGCCAACTATCCGTTCGCGCGCCTTTCGGGGCCGGCCAACATCCTGATCATGCCGGGCCTGCAATCGGCGAACATCTCGGCCAAGCTGCTGCGCGAGCTGGGCGGCGACTCGACCATCGGCCCGATGCTGATCGGCATGGAGAAGTCGGTGCAGATCGCGCCGATGACCTCTACCGCCAGCGAGCTGGTGACGCTGGCGGTGCTGGCCGCCGGCGACATCGCCCGCTGAGCTTCAAGCGAGCATCGGCGGGTCAGCCGTCGATGCTCGCGCCCAGCGACGCGTTGACCAGCCCGCCGTCCACCGTGACGGTTTCCCCGACCAGATAATCGCCGGCGCGGCTGGCGAGGTAGATCGCAGCACCCGCCATGTCCTCGGCGACACCGATGCGCCTGGCGGGGATCGCCTGCGCGACGGTGCCGCCATGGTCGCGCGCGGCCTTGTTCATGTCGCTGGGGAAGGCGCCGGGGGCGATCGAGGTGACGTGGATCCGGTCGCGCACCAGCCGCGCGGCCATGCGCCGGGTGAGGTGGATCAGCGCGGCCTTCGAGGCCTGGTAGCTGTAGGTCTCCCACGCGTTCAGGCGTTGGCCGTCGATCGAGGTGATGTTGATCACCTTGGCCGGCCGCTCCGCGCTGCCGCCGGCCTTGAGCAGGTCGTGCAGCGCCTGGGTCAGGAAGAAGGGCGACTTCACGTTGAGGTCCATCACCTTGTCCCAGCCCTTTTCGGGGAAGCTCTCGAACGGCTCGCCCCAGGCGGCGCCCGCGTTGTTGACAAGGATGTCGAGGCGGGGCTCGCGTGCAGCCAGGTCGGCGGCGAGGGCGCGGCAGCCTTCGACGGTGGAGACGTCATGGGGCAGGGGAACCGCGTAGGGCCCCAGTGCCGCGGCGGTGGCTTCGCAGGCGTCCGCCCGCCGTGACGACACATAGACCTTCGCGCCCGATGCGACGAATCCCTCGGCGATCATCCGCCCGATCCCGCGCGAGCCCCCGGTGACCAGCGCCACCCGGCCATCGAGGCGAAACAGCGAAGCTACGTCCATGCCAAACTCCCTCTCCCCTCCGGGGAGAGGGCCGGGGAGAGGGGCAGTCCCTCCAATCCGGCCCTGTTGCTCGTATGTCCGACTGCCCCTTTCCCAACCCTCTCCCCGGTGGGGAGAGGGCTTCCTTATCCACCCCGCTTCAGCGTCTCGCGGGCGATGATCAGCTGCTGGATCTGACTGGTGCCCTCGTAGATCCGGAACAGCCGCACGTCGCGGTACAGCCGCTCGATCCCGTAATCGGCGATATAGCCCGCCCCCCCGAAGATCTGCACCGCGCGATCGGCGACGCGGCCGACCATCTCGCTGGCGAAATATTTGGCCGCTGCGGCTTCCATCGTGGTGTTCCCGCCCGCATCCTTGGCCGCCGCGGTCTCCAGCACCAGCGCGCGGGCGGCGAGTGCCTCGGTCTTCGAATCCGCCAGCATCGCCTGGATCAGCTGATGCTCGGCGATCGGCTTGCCGAACTGCCGACGCTCGCTGGCATAGGCGACGCAGTCGGCGATCAACCGCTCGGCAACCCCAACGCACACCGCAGCGATGTGCAGCCGTCCGCGATCGAGCACCTGCATCGCGATCCGGAAGCCTTCGCCCTCCGCGCCCAGCCGGTTCGCCACCGGCACCGGCACGTCGTCGAAGCGGACATCGGCGACCCGCGCGCCCTTCTGCCCCATCTTCTTCTCGGGCGCGCCGATCGAGACGCCGGGCAGGTCGCGCGGCACCAGGAAGGCGGAGACGCCGCGACCGCCCGCTTCCTCGCCGGTGCGCGCCATGACGGTGAAGAGCTGCGCCTTGTCGGCATTGGTGATGTAGCGCTTGGTACCGCTCAGCCGATACGCGTCGCCGTCGCGCACCGCCCGGGTCTTTACCGATGCGGAGTCCGAGCCGACATCGGGCTCGGTCAGCGCAAAGCTGGTGATGATCGCGCCGCGGGCGATCCTGGGCAGCCAGTGCGCCTTCTGCTCGGGGGTGCCGGCGATCACCAACCCCTGGCTGCCGATGCCGACATTGGTGCCGAAGGCCGAGCGGAAGGCGGGGGTGGTGCGCCCCAGCTCGATCGCGACGCGGGCTTCCTCGGCCATGGTGAGGCCCAGCCCGCCATGTTCCTCGGCGATCGACAGGCCGAACAGGCCGAGCGCCTTCATCTCCTCGACGATCGCGTCGGGGATCGCATCGGCCGCCTCCACTTCCGCCTCCAGCGGGCGCAGCCGCTCGGAGACGAAGCGACGGACCGTATCGATCAGCGCGTCGAACAGCTCGGGTTCGAGGGCCATGGCCATCCTCTCGGTTCTAATTGCCGGCAGGTATAGCGGCTGGATAGCTGCCTGCAAGCCATACCCGATCTTCCAAAGTGTTTCGTTTGCCGGGGCGTCCCTGCGCCTGTATCGGGGAGGGCGGGGGACGTAGTGGAGAATGAGTTGATGGACGGCCGCACCGCCGACACCCCGCCTGTACCGCCGAGCCGGCGCGTGGCGACGCCGACGATGCTCGCTTATGGCTTCGGCGCCGCGGCGTATGGCGTGAAGGACTTCTGCTTCGTCACCTTCCTGCTGCTGTTCTACAACCAGGTGGTGGGGTTGCCGGCCGCGCAGGTCGGCTTCGTGATCATGTGTGCGCTGCTGTTCGACGCGTTCGTCGATCCGGCGATCGGCATGCTTTCGGACCGGACGCGGAGCCGCTGGGGCCGCCGCCATCCCTGGATGTATGCCGCCTGGCTGCCGATCGCGGTGGGCTGGCTGTTCCTGTGGAACCCGCCGGCGTGGAG
>JAPJRE010000017.1 GCA_030824725.1 Sphingomonas sp. | reverse complement strand
CCGTACGTGGGCGCGGCAGGGATCGAGAATGTCGGCGGCACGCTGGCGATCGGCCAGATGTCCGAACTCGTCTTCATGTTCTCGATGCCGTTTCTGTATCGCCGCTTCGGGGTGAAGCGGCTGCTGCTCGTCGGCATGGTCGCTTGGGCGCTGCGCTATGCCCTGTTCGCGATCGGCGACGGCGGCGCGGGGATCTGGGCGATCTATCTCGGCGTCGCGCTGCACGGCGTTTGCTACGACTTCTCTTTCGTCGCCGGCGCGATCTACACCGGCACCATCGCCACCCCCAAGGGCGTCAACGCGCAGGCGCAGGGCATGCTGACGCTGTTCACCTACGGCGTGGGAATGCTGCTCGGCTCGCAGATCGGCGGCCTGCTCTATGCGCAGCTGCCGGCCAACGCGACCGTCGCCGACTGGCACCATCTCTGGTGGTATCCGGCGATTGCCGCCGCAGTGATCGCGCTGCTCTTCCAGTTCACCTTCAAGAACAACCGCAACGAGGTACAGGCATGACCGCGATGCAGGGGCCGGGCATCTTCCTCGCCCAGTTTCTCGGCGACACCGCGCCGTTCGACACGCTCGACCACATGGCGGAGTGGGCCGCGGGGCTCGGCTATGTCGGGGTGCAGATCCCGTGCGATCCGCGGCTGATCGATCTGAAGCAAGCCGCCGAAAGCCAGGCCTATTGCGACGATCTCCGCGCCCGGCTCGACAAGTTCGGCATCCAGCCGACCGAGCTTTCGACGCACCTGCAGGGCCAGCTGGTCGCGGTGCACCCGGCGTACGACACCCTGTTCGACGGCTTCGCGCCCGCCGAGTTGCACGGCAAGCCCGCCGAGCGCCAGGCCTGGGCGGTGGAGCAGGTCAAGCTCGCCGCCCGCGCCAGCGGCCGGCTGGGCCTGAAGGCGCATGCCACCTTCTCGGGCGCGCTCGCCTGGCCCTATGTCTATCCCTGGCCGCAGCGCCCGGCCGGGCTGGTCGAGGAGGCCTTCGCCGAACTCGCCCGCCGCTGGCTGCCGATCCTCGACGTGTTCGAGGAAGCCGGCGTCGACTGCGCCTATGAGATCCATCCCGGCGAGGACATCCATGACGGCGCCAGCTGGGAGCGTTTCCTCGAGACGGTGAACCACCATCCCCGCGCGCGCATCCTGTTCGATCCGTCGCACTATGTGCTGCAGCAGCTCGACTATCTCGACTTCATCGATCGCTATCACGATCGGATTTCGTGCTTCCATGTGAAGGATGCCGAGTTCAACCCCACGGGCCGCAGTGGCGTCTATGGCGGCTATGAGAGCTGGGTGAACCGCGCCGGCCGCTTCCGCTCGACCGGCGACGGCCAGGTCGATTTCGTCGGCATCTTCAGCAAGCTCGCCCAGTACGGCTATCGCGGCTGGGCCGTGATCGAGTGGGAATGCGCGCTGAAGAACAGCGAGGACGGCGCCCGCGAAGGCGCGCCGTTCATCCGCGACCATATCATCCGCGTCACCGAGCGCGCCTTCGACGACTTCGCCTCGAGCGGCGTCGACAAGGCGGCGATCCGCAATCTGCTCGGACTGGAGCGCCGCGACGCATGATCCGGCATCCGCTGAAACTCGGCATGGTCGGCGGCGGCGAAGGCGCGTTCATCGGCGCCGTGCACCGCATGGCGGCGGCGCTCGACGGCGACTGGCGGCTGGCGGCCGGCGCGTTCAGCACCGATGCCGGCAAGAACACGCGTACCGGCGACCTGCTCGGGCTCGATCCGGCGCGGGTCTATGCCACCTATGACGACCTGCTCGCGGGCGAAGCGGCGCTGCCGGAGAGCGAACGCATCGACGCCGTCGCGATCGTCACGCCGAACCACCTCCACGCACCCGTCGCCATCGCCGCGCTGAACGCCGGTTTCCACGTCTTCTGCGAAAAGCCGATGGCGATGAACAGCGACGAGGCCCGTGCCATCGCCGCCGCCGCGCGAGACAGCGGCAAGCAGTTCGCCCTCGCCTTCACCTATAGCGGTTATCCGCTGGTCGAGGAGGCCCGCGCCCGCGTCGCGCGGGGCGACTTCGGCGCGATCCGACTGGTGCAGGTGGAGTATATCCAGGGCTGGCTGAGCGGTTCGCTCGACACCCAAGGCAACAAGCAGGCCGAGTGGCGCACCGATCCGGCCCGCGCCGGCCTCGGCGGCTGCCTCGGCGATATCGGCACCCACGCCTTCCACTTGGCCGAGCTGGTCTCCGGCCTGCGCGTCGAGACCCTGTCCGCCGAACTCGCGACGCATGTCCCCGGCCGGCGACTGGACGACGATGTCAGCGCGCTGCTCCGCTTCGAAGGCGGTGCGCGCGGCACGCTCAAGGCGACGCAGGTCGCCGCCGGCGAGGAAAACGGCCTGCGCCTGCGCATCCATGGCGAGCGCGGCGGGCTGGAATGGGCGCAGATGGAGCCGAACACGCTCACCCTGCGCTGGCTCGATCGTCCGTCGGAAACACTGCGCGCCGGCGGGCCCGGACTGGGCGACAGCACGACGCCGTTGCTTCGTACACCCGCGGGACATCCGGAAGGGTATATCGAAGCGTTTGCAAACCTTTATCGTGGGTTCGCGAGGCTGCTTCGCGGCGATTCGGCGCAGGTGCCGGGCGTCGCGGACGGATTGCGGACGATGGCGTTCGTCGAGGCGATGATCGCCAATGCGAAGGCCGACACGAAATGGACCGAGATTGTAACCGGAGAGCGTAGATGAAGTTCTGGATTGGCCTTGCCGCAACCGCGGCGCTGACGGCGAGCGCGCCCGCCTGGGCGCAGACCGCCGCACCGCCCGCCTTTGCCGCATGCAAGGCGTGCCACACCGTGGAAAAGGGCGGCAGGAACGGCGTCGGCCCCAACCTCAACGGCGTGGTCGGCCGCCCGGCGGCCTCGACGCCCGGCTTCAACTATTCGACCGCGCTGAAAAACGCCAAGCTGACCTGGGATCCGGCGACGCTCGACCAGTTCATCGCCGCGCCGATGAAGAAGGTGCCCGGCACCCGCATGCCGATCGGCATGGCCGATCCGGCCAAGCGCCAGCAGATCATCGCCTATCTGAAGGCGATGAGCGGCAAATGAGCCTGACGCGCCGCAACGTTCTGGCCGGCGCGACGGCGATGCCCCTGGTGGCATCCTCGGCGCGCGGCCAGTCGAATGCGGCGCGCTTCTCGCTCCATTTCGCGCCGCACGAGGGCAGCTTCGCCAGCCGGGGCAACCGGCTGGAACAGATCGCCTTCGCCGCCGACCAGGGCTTTACCGCCTGGGAAGACAACGAGGCCGCCACCCGCCCGGTCGACGAGCAGATGGCGATGGCCAAGGCGCTGTCCATCCGCGGCATGACGATGGGCGTGTTCGTCGCCTCGATGCCGAAGTGGGGCCAGTCGCGGCCGATCCTGGGCGCGAACGACGGCGCCGAGCGCGAGGCGTTCCTGGCGGACATCCGCGCCTCGATCCAGGTCGCCAAAAGGCTGAACGCGACGCGGATGACGGTGGTGACCGGGTTCCTCGATCCCAAGGTACCGCTCGACATCCAGACCGCGCGGGTGATCGACCTGATGCGCCGCGCAGGCGATCTCGTCGCGCCGCACGGGATGGCGCTGGTGATGGAGCCGCTCAACACCCGCACCAACCATCCGGGCGTCTACATGCAGAGCATCGCGCAGGGCTATGCAGTGGCGCGCGGGGCGAACAGCCCGGGGGTGAAGATCCTCGCCGACCTGTATCACGAGCAGATCCAGTCCGGAAACCTGATCCCGGTGCTCGACACCTGCTGGAGCGAGATCGGCTATATCCAGTTCGGCGACAATCCCGGCCGCAACGAGCCGGGCACCGGCGAGATCAATTATGCGAATATCGTCCGCTGGCTGCGCGAGCGGAAATATGCCGGCACGATCGGCATGGAACATGGCAATTCGATCAAAGGGCGCGCGGGCGAGGAGCGGCTGATCGCCGCCTATCGCACGATCGACGCCGTCTGAGGGGAGAGAGAGAAGCATGTCGAGACGCACAAGGGTGCTGCTCGCGGGTCTGGCGGTGCTTGCCGCGACGCCCGCCGCGGCACAGGACAAGCCGGGGTTCAAGGACACCCCGATCCTGCCGGGCGGCGGCAACTGGCACGTCCATGATTCGGACCGCCCCTACCCCAGCGTCGTCACCCCTGCGGCGCAGCCCGGCGGCGCGCCCTCGGATGCGATCATCCTGTTCGACGGCCGCTCGCTCGATGCCTGGACCGCGCAGCGCAAGCTCTGGCCGGTGGCGAACGGCGAGCTCACCGTGCCCACCCGCGCGAGCAGCGGCGGCGAAAATGCGCTGATCACCAAGCAGAATTTCGGCGACGTTCAGCTCCACCTCGAATTCCGCTCGCCCAATCCGCCGACCAAGAGCTCGCAGGATCGCGGCAATAGCGGCATCTGGTTCATGCAGCGCTACGAGATCCAGATCCTCGACGGCTATCAGAACCCCACCTATGCCGATGGCACGGTGGGCGGCGTCTATGGCTGGAAGCCGCCGCTGGTGAACCCGTCGCGCAAGCCCGGCGAGTGGCAGAGCTACGACATCGTCTTCGAGCGCCCCCGCTTCGCCGCCGACGGCAAGCTGCTGCGCCCGGCCTATATCACCGCCTTTCTCAACGGCGTGCTGGTGCAGAACCACCAGGCGATGCTCGGCACCACCAACTGGCGCCACATCGCCGAATATACCGCGCATGCCGATGCCCTGCCGATCCAGCTGCAGGACCATGACTCGCCGGTGTCGTTCCGCAACATCTGGGTGCGCCCACTGCCCGAAACGGCGATCGCGCAGGACCTTCCGGGAGATCGCAAATGAACATCGACCGTCGCGCCGCGCTGACCGGCGTGCTCGCCCTGTTCGGGGCAGGCGTGTTTGCCCCCATTGCCCGCGCCGCGCAGATGACCGCGACGCAGATGATCCCGGAAGGGCCGCCCAGCGTCGCCGTGTTCACCCCCGCCCAGCGCGCGCTGATGACCGCGCTCAGCGAGCGGGTGATCCCCACCACCGATACGCCGGGCGCGATCGCCGCGGGCGTTCCCGCCTTCATCGAGAAGCTGCTCGCCGACTGGGCGATGCCGGCGGACCGCGTGCCGATCCTCGCCGGGCTCGATGCGATCGAGGCGCGATCCCAGCAGGACTATAAGGTCCCCGCCGCCAAGACGACGCCGGCGCAGCAGGACGCGCTGCTCACCCTGGCGATGAACGGCCAGATCGCCGGCGGCAAGACCTTCTTCGAGGCGTTCCGCCAGCTGGTGATCACCGGGTACTACACCTCGGAGATCGGCATCACCCAGGAACGCGAATATCTGCCGGTGCCGGGCGAATATAACGGCGCCTTCCCCTATTCCCAGGTCAACAAGGTGTACAGCGCATGAGGATCACCCGTCGTACCCTGCTCGCCGGTGCGGGCGGCGCCACCGCCCTCGCGCTTTTCGATCGCCTGATCCCGCAGGCTTATGCCGCGCAGATTCCCGCGGTCGGCATCCAGCTCTACACCGTCCGCGACATCTTCCAGAAGGATCCGGTCGGCACGCTGCAGGCGATCGCGAAGATCGGCTATCGTGAGATCGAGTTCGGCGGTGGCGGCTATGAAAGCATGGATCCGGCGATGCTCCGCGCCACCATGGACACGGCCGGCCTGCGCTGCCCGTCGCTCCACATCGGCTATGACGCGCTGCTCGGCCAGTTCGACAAGTCGGTGTCGATGGCCCGCACGCTCGGCGCCAAGACCGTGGTGCTGCCCTATATGACCGACGAGCACCGCACCGAGGCGGGCTGGAACGCGGCGCTGCCGAACTTCAACAAGTTCGCCCGCGACCTCAAGAAGGCGGGCTTCGACTTCGCCTATCACAACCATGATTTCGAGTTCACCAACAAGCCCGGCGGCGTCAGCCTCTACGACCGGCTGCTCAAGGCGACCGATCCCGCGCTGGTGAAGGTCGAGCTCGACCTCTACTGGGCCAAGCGCGCGGGCCAGGATCTGGGCGCGCTGATCGACCGGCTGAACAAGCGGCTCTATTCGTACCACGTCAAGGACATGCGCGCCGATGGCAGCATGTCTGCGGTGGGCACCGGCACGATCGACTTCGCCGCGCTGTTCAAGCGCCCGTCGAGCGCGCATGTCCGCCACTTCTATGTCGAGAATGATCAGGCGCCCGCGCCTTATCTTCCGGACATCACCACCAGCTTCAAGACGCTGCAAGCACTGCGCTTCTAACCAACAACACGCCCTGGGAGAGGGACATATAATGGCTGCAACCAACAGGTTCGATGCGATCGTCATCGGCTCGGGCGTGAGCGGCGGCTTTGCCGCCAAGGAACTCACCGAGAAGGGCCTCCGCGTGCTGATGCTCGATCGCGGCCGCATGGTCGAGCATGGCGAGGACTATCCGTACGACGGCAAGCCCGCCTATGAGGTGCCCGCGCACAACATCATGCCCAAGCCGCTGCAGGAGCGCGATTATTTCATCGCCAAGCGCGGCTATGTGCAGCCGAGCAACATGGGCTTCTACAACAACGACCGCATGAACCCCTATGCGTTCGACGAGGGCAGCAAATTCTACTGGATTCGCCCCGGTGCGGTGGGCGGCAAGTCGTTGATCTGGGGCCGTTGGAGCTTCCGCTGGGCGCCGGAGGACTTCGAGGCGAACAAGCGCGAGGGCATCGATGGCACCTGGCCGATCGGCTATGACGACATCGCCCCCTGGTACGCCAAGGTCGAGGATTATATCGGCGTCTCGGGCTCGCGCGAGAACCTGCCCTATCTGCCGGACAGCAACTTCCAGCCGCCGATGCCGATGAACGTCGCCGAGAAGTGGCTCAAGCAGCAGCTCGAGGCCAAGTTCCCCGGCCGCAAGCTGATCAACACCCGCCTCTCGAACATGACCGAGGACAAGCCCGACCAGGGCCGCACCAAGTGCCAGTTCCGCAACCAGTGCGGCAATGGCTGCTCGTTCGGCGCCTATTTCTCGACCCAGGCAGTCACCCTCCCCGCCGCCCGCGCCACGGGCAAGCTGACGCTCCAGTCGGACGCGGTGGTGACCAATATCGAATATGACGCGGCAAAGAAGCGCGTCACCGGCGTGCGCTATGTCGACGCCAAGACCGGCCAGGCGCAGGTGGTGAATGCCGACCTGGTGTTCCTCTGCGCCTCGGCGATGGGATCGAACCAGATCCTGCTCAACTCGCGCTCGGCAGGCAGTGAACGCAGCCATTTCGACAGCAGCGGCACGCTTGGCCGCTATGTGATGGACCATATCTTCCGCGTCGGCATCGACGGGGAGATCCCGGGCATGACCGACTTCATTGAATATGGCCGGCGGCCGGGCGGCGTTTACATCCCTCGCTTCCGCAACATCGGCGGCGAGGAAGGCGTCGGCTTCAAGCGCGGCTATGGCTATCAGGGCAGCGCATGGCGGGTGCCTGCCGCGCCGGTGGGGTTCGGCGCCGAGATGAAGCACGGCATGCGCCGCTACGGGCCGTGGCGCTTCGCAATGGGCGCGTTCGGCGAGTGCCTGCCCTATAAGGACAATCGCGTCTCGCTCCACCCGAGCAAGGTCGATCGCTTCGGGGTGCCGCTGATGCGCTTCGACGTGACCTTCCGCGAGAACGAACTCAAGCTGATCGCCGACGCCAAGGTACAGGGCGAGGCGATGCTGCGCGCGGCGGGGCTGGTCAACGTGACCAGCAACGAGGGCGAGCACGTCCCCGGCGACGCCATCCACGAAATGGGCGGCGCTCGCATGGGCGCGGATCCGCGTACGTCGGTGCTGGGCAGCTTCAGCCAGGCGCATGACGCGCCGAACCTCTACGTCACCGACGGCGCGCAGATGGCCTCGGCCTCGTGCGTCAACCCGTCGCTGACCTTCATGGCGCTGACGATGCGCGCCGCCGACCATGCGGTGAAGCAGCTGCGCGCCTGATCCGAAGGGAGCGCGCCACCCCGCGCGCTCCCTTCGCTAGCCGAGCCGCAGGAGCCGCATCACCATCGCGCGGATGCGGCCGTAATTGCCCTCGCGCAACGGCCCCAGGATGCCGCGCTGTGCAGGCTCGAGGAAGGCGAGCGGGTGCCCGTCCGGTCGGAACACATAATGGTCGAACCAGGCGCGCCACGCGTCGCGCTCGGCCGGCGGCCGCTCGGCGATCGCGATCATCGCCAGCAACATGCTGGTATAGGGCTGGTCGGGCCCGGCGGCGAAACCGTCCCACCAGAAGTTCACCAGGATGTTGACGCTGCCGGTGGCCTCCACCTGGTGCCACCAGAGCTTCGGGATATAGATCGCGTCGCCAGGCTCCAACTCGGCCACTATCGCGCGCGGGCGGGCCTGGTCGAAGCGCGGATAGCGTGTGTCGGGGCTGGCGCTTGCCGCCGCCAGGCTCACCGGCTGCCCCGCCATCGTGTTGTCGATCGGCCCGACATAGAGGTCGCTGATCGCGTCGGGCGGATAGAGCGTGAATCGCCGCCGCCCGGCGACGACCACGGCGACATTGTCCATCGTGTCGTAATGGCAGGCGATCGACGACACATGGCCGATCCAGAAGCGCGGCCGCACCGGCGGCGGCACGAAGGCCAGCGGCGTGAGGCGCTCGACGCCGGGCAGATAGGTCTCCGAGGTCAGCGACCCCATGTACAGCGTGTCCTGCCCGGGCAGGCCCGCGGTATCGAGGATGCGACGCAGCGCCTCGCGGAACGGCATCGTTTGGTGCGCGAAGTTGAACGTCTTGAGCGCGGCATCGGCATGGGCGTAGCGCCCGCCGACCTCGGCCTTCCCGACGAACAGGTCGGCGTCCTTGCCGGTGTCGAAGGCAAGGAGCTGCGCCGCCATCGCCTCGATGTCGCCGCACGCGACAATCGGCCAGTGCCGCGCCACACCGCGCAGGATCACCGGCTGGCATCGTTCCATTACCGCCGCCTGGAACGCCGCCGGATCGCGCAGCGCCGATGCGTCGACGAACTCGGGGATCGGGTTCACCCGGCGAGGCCCGCCAGCCGATCATTGTACCGCCGTGCCATGCGGCGGACATGGGCGATCGACGCCGTCTGGGCATAGGCGAGCTGCAGGTCGCCCTGCCGGAACAGCTCGAGCACCGCCGCATCAGGCAGCGCGTGCAGCCGGTCGAGGCTGATCGTGTACAGCCCTTCGAGCTGGATATGGCTGCCATCGTCGAAGTTCAGGTTGATGTCGATCGGCTCCAGCAGCTTGAGCGCCATCAGACGCGCGATCGCGGCGTCGGTCGCCGGCAGCCCCTGCTGCAGCATGCCCAGCGCGCGCTGGACGCGCCGCAGCGCGGCGGTGGCTTCGCCTGCATCGTCGAACAGCAGTTCCCCCGCGCCGTCGGCGAAGGCCGGGTGGCTGCGATCGATGACGATCTCGTCTTCCACCACATAGAAGCCCTGGCGCTCGAGATCGGCCGGTCGGTACGCGCCGGGCCGGTCTTCCGTATGGCCGAGATTCTCGTTCGGCTTCAGCCCCAGCACCGCGCCGGCATAAAAGGCGCCGGTTTCCGGATGCTTGGTGAAGAAGATCGGCAGATCCTGCGCGGCCGGGGCGAATTCATCGGCGACGATCTGCGCGAAATGCCGACTCGCATCCGGTGCGCGCGATACCCGCAACGCAGCGTGCTGGGCGACGTTCAGCCTCTCCCAATTCTCCAATGCCTTCCCCTCCTGTCGAACTCTGATGTTCCCTAGCGGGGGTGATGCACCGCCCTGGGAGCGTGGCCAAGCATGATATTTGCTCGGACTATAAACTTGCATCTGCGTGCGGCTTTGATATGTTACCGCTAACTTGTCAGGGCCCGGTTCGCAAATGCCGGCGGCCTGATTGGCGAGTTCAGCCGTCGTGATCCCTCACCACAGAAGGGGCGCGACAGAGAGAGGGGATACTGGAATGGTTTCATCGATTCCGAATCGCGTGCGCGTGCGGTCCTGGCGGGCGCTGCCTGCCCTGGCGGGCGCGACCAGCCTGATGGCACTGGTGGCTGCTACGCCGAGCTATGCGCAGGCGGACACCACCGGCGCAGGATCCGTGCAGGATACGCAGGCGCAGGGCGCCAACGACCAGGAAATCATCGTCACCGGCCTGCGCGGATCGCTCCAGCGCAACCTGGACATCAAGCGCGAATCGTCGGGCGTGGTCGACGTCATCTCGGCGGAAGACATCGGCAAGTTCCCCGATTCCAACGTCGCGGCATCGCTCCAGCGCCTGCCCGGCGTTTCGATCCAGCGCTCGGGTTCGCGCGGCGAGCCCACCGGCATCACCGTTCGCGGCTTCGGCGGCGACTTCAACACCACGCTGTACGACGGCCGCCGCATCTCCACCGCGACCGGCGGGCGCCAGATCGACTTCAGCACCGTCGGCGTGGATTTCATCGGCCAATTGTCCGTCATGAAGACGCCGGACGTGTCGCTTGCATCCAGCTCGATCGGCGCGACCGTCGACATCAAGTTCCCCAATGCCTTCGATCATCCCGGCTTCCGGATGGCGGCCACCGCCTCGGGTTCGATCCAGGATCGCGCCGACAAGATCGTGCCGACCGGCGGCCTGCTGATCAGCAACACCTTCGCCGACGATACCTTCGGCGTGCTGGCCGACGTGATCTACACGCGCCGCGATACCGACACCAATCGCGTCTATGTGTCCGGCTGGCCGGGCGGCAATTTCGCCCCCTGCCAGCTGACCGCGGCCTGCACCGCGCAGCAGCTCCAGAGCAAGACGCTGCCGGGCTGGTTCCCGCAGCAATATGGCGCCGAGCAGCAGCGCGTCCGCGACGAGCGCGTCGATGCGCGCATCTCGCTCCAGTACCATCCCTCGGAAGAGCTGATGGTGACGCTGGACAACAACTATTCGCGCCAGAACATCACCCAGGAAAATTACGCGTTCGGCGTCTGGTTCAACCAGGGTGACCTGCGCAACGTCACGCTGGACAAGAACGGTACCGCGGTCGACTTCACCCAGGCCGGCACGCCCACCGATTTCACCGCTGCGCTCAACAAGCAGATCCTGCAGACCAACCAGACCGGCCTGAACGTCAAGTACAGCGCGTCCGACAATCTGAGCTTCGAGGCCGACGCCGCCTATGCCAAAAGCTGGCTCAACCCCGGCGACACGATCGGCAGCCAGAATGGCGACATCGGCTATGGCGGCGATCTGGGCAATGTGCTGCGCTTCCGGGTAACCGGCGACAGCAAGGACACGTTCCCGACGATGAGCAACTACGGCCCGGCGGGCAATGCCGCGGGCTGGGCGAACACCGCGCTGATCGGCTCGCACGTCACCGTCAACCAGACGCAGAAGAACACCGACGACCTCGCGCAATTCCGCGCCCTCGCCACTTGGAAGCAGGAGAACCTGACCCTCAAGGCCGGCGGGCAGGTCTATCAGGACACGTTCAACTTCCGCAACCAGAGCACCTTCACCAACAATTTCTGGCAGGCCTATGCCGGCTACGGCGCGCCTTCGGGCCGCACGACCGGCATCTCGCCGCTGCCCGCCAGCCTGTACCAGGGCTCGATCAGCCTCAACAACTTCATCCCCGGCTTCGGTGGCGCGCTGCCGCCGTCGGTCTTCGTGTTCAGCCCCGTCGCCTACCAGCAATATCTGACCGGCCTCGGCAATCCGCAGACGAAGAACATCCCCGGCTACAACTATGGCAGCGTCACCGGCTTCACCGGCACGTTCGACGAGCAGGTGGATCCGGGGAGCGTGCTACGCGTGCGGGAGCGGACCTGGTCGCTGTTCTTCAACGCCAGCTTCAAGGCGGATGTGGGCGGCATGCCGTTCACCCTCAATGCCGGCGTGCGCAACGAGACCACGAACCTGACCGCGACCGGCCAGGGCCGCCTGCCGACCCAGCTCGTCACCAGCACCGCCGATCCGACGCTGCTCAGCGTGCCGACCTACACCGCCATTCAGGGCGTCACGAACAAGAGCTCCTATTCTTTCCTGCTGCCCAGCTTCGACGCGAAGCTGGAACTGACCAACAATCTCGTCCTGCGCGTGGATGCCTCGCGGACCCTGACCCGCCCGACGCTCAACCTGCTGAACCCGGTGCTCAACGTGGGCAGCGGCCAGCGCGTCGGCGCGCTCACCGCCAGCGGGGGCAATCCGAATCTGAAGCCGTACCTTGCCGACAATTTCGACATCGGCGCGGAATGGTATTACCAGCGCAACTCCTACCTCTCGGTCGGCTTCTTCCTGAAGAACGTGTCGAACTTCATCGTCGGCGGCGTCACCCGGCAGTCGATCAACGGCGTGGTCGATCCGACCACCGGGCAGCTGGCGAGCTTCGCGGTGTCGCAGCAGGTCAACGGCCCCGACGCGACGGTCCGCGGCGTCGAGCTCGCCCTGCAGCACGTCTTCGGCAATTCGGGCTTCGGCTTCCAGGCCAACGCCACGCTGGTCGATACCAACCGACCCTATGACGACAAGAACCTGTCGCAGACCGGCTTTGCGGTGACCGGGCTCGCCAACTCGGCCAACTTCGTCGGCTTCTACGACAAGGGCGGCTTCCAGATCCGCGCCGCGCTCAACTGGCGCGACAAGTATCTGCTCCAGTTCGGCCAGAACCAGAATACCGGGTCGTTCGGGTCCGAGCCGACCTTCGTGAACCAGAGCTTCCAGGTCGATCTGACCAGCAGCTATGACATCTCGAAGAATTTCAGCGTTTTCGCCGAAGCGCTGAACGTCAACAACAACCAGCAGAGCACCCATGGGCGCTACAGCAACCAGCTGCTGGACGTGTTCGACTATGGCCGGCGGTACACGCTGGGCGCGCGCTATCGCTTCTGATAGCCCGGCATGTGACTGATCCTTGGGCAGGGTGCGCACGCGCGTACCCTGCCCCCCGTTCCGGCATCGGGCAGACCTATGCACGAAATCAAGAACATCGTGATCGTCGGGGGCGGCACCGCGGGCTGGCTGACCGCCGGCGTCATCGCGGCGCGTCATCAGGCCCGGCGTGCGCAGGGCTTCACGGTAACCCTGGTCGAATCCCCCAATGTGCCGATCATCGGCGTGGGCGAAGGCACCTGGCCGACGCTCCGGACCACGCTCCGCAAGATCGGCGTTTCCGAAACCGAATTCTTCCGCCAGTGCGATGCCGCCTTCAAGCAAGGCGCGCGGTTCAATCGCTGGACGACCGGTGCCCCGGACGACGGCTATTATCACCCGCTAATGCTGCCCCAGGGCTTTGCGCAAACCAATCTGGTGCCGCACTGGCTGGCCGCGGAGGACGAGGAGAGCTTCTGCGACGCGGTCACGCCGCAGGGGCGCATCTGCGATGCCGGCCTCGCGCCGAAAACGATGGCGACGGCGGAATATGAGGGACTAGCCAACTACGCCTATCATCTCGACGCGGGCAAATTCTCCACCTTCCTGCAGCGCCATTGCTGCGACACGCTGGGCGTGCGCCATGTGCTGGCCGACGTCACCGAGGTCCACCTGACCGAGAGCGGCGACATCGACCGGCTCGATACCGAGCAGGGCGTCACCGTCGCCGGCGACCTGTTCGTCGATTGCACCGGCTTCGCCGCGCTGCTGATCGGCAAGACGCTGGGCGTCGGCTTCCGCGACTGCAGCGACGTGCTGTTCTGCGACACGGCGCTGGCGATGCAGGTGCCCTATGCCGATCCCGAAGACCCGATCGCCAGTCACACCATCTCCACGGCGCAGTCGGCCGGGTGGATCTGGGACATCGGCCTGCCCACGAGGCGGGGCGTCGGCCATGTCTTCTCCAGCAGCCACACCAGCGTGGACGAGGCCGAGCGCGCGCTGCGCGACCATGTCGGCCCCGCCGCGCACGACCTGCCAGTCCGCCGCATCGCCATCCGCTCCGGCCACCGCGAGACCTTCTGGAAGAAGAATTGCGTCGCCGTGGGTCTTGCCGCCGGCTTTCTCGAGCCGCTGGAAGCCTCGGCGATCGTGCTGATCGAGCTTTCGGCCAAGATCATCGCGGAGCAGATGCCCGCCTGCCGCGAGGTGATGGACACGGTTGCCCGGCGCTACAACGAAACCACCTTGTATCGCTGGGGCAGGATCATCGATTTCCTCAAGCTCCATTATTCGCTGACCAAGCGCACCGACACCGATTTCTGGCGCGACAATCTCCGCGCGGAAACGATCCCCGATCGCCTGCGCGAACTGATGTCGCTCTGGGAATTTCACGCGCCCTGGCTGCACGACGAGTTCGATCGGGTCGAGGAAGTCTTCCCCTCGGCCAGCTACCAATATGTCCTCTACGGCATGGGGCACCGCACCATGGTCCTGCCCGGCACCATCGAGGCGGAGACGGACCAGGCGGCACGGCTTCGCCGCGAGAACAAGATCCACACCGATCGCCTGCTGCAGGGACTGCCCAGGCACCGGCAGCTGATCAACAAGATCGTCCAACATGGCCTCCAGCCAATCTGAACCACGGAGTAGACGGATGCACAGGCGATGGATGGGCCTTGCGGCCTTGGCGACGGGCCTGTTCGCGGCCGCCGGTGCCCATGCCCAGCCGCGGCTTGACGGCGTGGTTTCGAGCCATGCGGTGTTCCAGCGGGACCAGCCGATCACCCTGGCCGGCAGCGCCCGCCCGGGCGAGACCGTGATGATCAGCTTCGCCGGCCGCAGCGTCAGCATCGCCGCCGATCGCGACGGCCGGTTTAAGGCGCAGCTTCCCGCCCTGCCCGCCGGCGGCCCGTTCACGCTCACCCTGGCGGCGCCGAGCGGCGCGACGGTGCTGGACGACATCCTGATCGGCGACGTCTTCCTCTGCTCGGGCCAGAGCAACATGGAGATGAAGGTCCGCGACGCGCAGAGCCTGTTCCCGGAGGCCCATGCGCCGGTCGACACGCGGCTGCGGCTGCTGACGGTGGGCAAGAAGGTCGCGGTCCGCCCGCTCGCGCAGTTCGATGTGCCCCCGGCATGGGAGATTGCCGGCCCGAACACGTCGCCTTCCTTCTCCGCCGCCTGCCTCTACATGGTCCAGTCGCTGCGCCGGGACGGTGACGTGCCGGTGGGCGCGATCCATTCCAGCTGGGGCGGATCGCGGATCAGCGCCTGGATGAGCGATGCAGCGCTGCGCAGCGGCGGCCTTGCCGACGCCGCCGACCTGCTCGCCCTCTACGCGCGTGATCCCGCGGCAGCGACCCGCCGCGCCTCCACCCTGTGGGAAGCCTGGTGGCGCGGCGCCAGCGGCGACGCTGCCGGTGCCGAGCCGTGGCAGCCCGATGCCGCGCTCGACTGGCGCCCGGTCCCCGCCTTCACCAACTTCGAAAGCTGGGCCGTGCCCGAGCTGGCGAACTATAATGGCATGCTCTGGTACCAGCGCACGATCGAGCTCACCGATGCGCAGGCGCGCGGCGCCGCAACCCTGTCGCTGGGCATGATCGACGATGCCGACCGCAGCTGGGTCAACGGGGTCGGCGTGGGCGGCACCAGCCTCGCCAGCGCGCAGCGTATCTATGTCCTCCCCGCCGGCACGCTCAAGCCCGGTCGCAACGTGATCACCGTCAACGATGACGACGTCTATGCGTTCGGCGGCATGCTCGGCCCGGTCGATGCGATGCGGCTCACCTTCGCGGACGGCACCAGCATCCCGCTCGGCACCGGGTGGCGCTATGCCATCGCCAAGCGCGTGCCCGGCGCCGCGCCCCGCGTGCCGTGGGACGACATCAACGGCGCCGGTACCTTGTTCAACGCGATGGTCGCCCCGCTCGGGCCGATCCACCTCGCCGGCATCGCCTGGTACCAGGGGGAGTCCGACACCGCGATCCCCGGCTATGACCGCCGCCTGCGCGCGATGATCGCGGACTGGCGGGAACGATTCGGCAGCCCGGCGACGGCGTTCGTCATCGCCCAGCTCGCCAATTATGGCGTACTCGCATCGGCGCCTGCCGAAAGCGGCTGGGCCGAGGTGCGCGACGCCCAGCGCCGCGTCGCCGCCACCGATCCGCATGGCGGGCTCGCGGTGACGCTCGACATCGGCGACCCTTCGGACATCCATCCCGGCGAGAAGCGGCTCGTCGGCCAGCGGCTGGCCCAGGCGATGCGCGCGGCGCTGGCCGGCGCCAGCGAGGGCCGGGCGGGCCCGGCGATCGCCTCGGCCGAACGCCAGGGCGGCGACGTGGTGCTCCACTTCACCGGCGTGACCGGCGCGCTGCACGCGATCAGCTCCCCGCAGGCGATCGGCTTCGAGCTGTGCGGTGCGGCGCCCGGCAGTTGCCGCTACGCCGCAGCTCGGGCGGCGGGAACCAGCGTGACGCTTACCGGCGACGGCAAGCCGGTCACGCGGGTCCGCTATGCCTGGGCGGATGCGCCCGCGACCAATCTGGCGGACGAGGCGCGCCTGCCCGTCGGCACCTTCGAACTCGCCCTGCCCTGACACCTTGCGCGGGTGCGCGACCTGCCTTCTGGAGAAACGACCGATGTTCAGCACCGCCAACCGCCTGATGGCATCGGCTGCGGCACTTGCCCTCGTCGCGTCGCTCGTCCCCGCATCCGCCGCCGGTCAGGATAGTGCGCCCGCCGCAAGCAGGGAGACCGACCCCGCCGTCGCCAACGCGCACGCGCTCGTCGCCCGCATGACGCTGGAGGAGAAGCTTCCCCAGCTGCTGAACGTCGCCCCGGCGATCCCGCGCCTCGACGTGCCCGCCTACAACTGGTGGACGGAGTCGCTGCACGGCGCGCTCGGCCCGCTGCCCGCCACCAACTTCCCCGAGCCGATCGCGCTCGCCGCCAGCTTCGACGCGCCGCTGGTCCACGACGTCGCGAGCGCGATCAGCCAGGAAGTACGCGGGCTGCACACGCTGGCGCGGCAGACCGGGCGCACCGGCCGGATCGGCACCGGGCTGGATACCTGGTCGCCCAACATCAACATCTTCCGCGATCCGCGCTGGGGCCGCGGCCAGGAGACCTATGGCGAGGATCCCTTTCTCGCCGCCACGCTGGGCTCGGCCTTCATCCGCGGCATGCAGGGGCCCGATCCCGAGCGCCCGCAGGTGATCGCCACGCCGAAGCACTTCGCGGTCCATAGCGGGCCCGAATCCACCCGCCACGCGGCCAACGTCTTCGTCTCGGCGCATGATCTGGAGGACACCTACCTGCCCGCCTTCCGCGCCGCGATCGTCGACGCGCGGGCGGGATCGATCATGTGCGCCTATAACCGCATCGACGGGCAACCCGCCTGCGCCAACGACCTGCTGCTGAAAGACCATCTGCGCGGCGCCTGGGGCTTCCGCGGCTATGTCGTTTCGGATTGCGACGCGGTGAAGGACATCGCCGACAACCATAAATACGCCCCCGATGCCGCCGCCGCGGTGGCCGCGGCGATGCGCACCGGCGTGGACAACGAGTGCAACGGCAGCACCCTGTCCGACACCGCCGGGCTGGACGATCGCTATAGGGAAGCGCTCGCCCGCGGGCTGATCACCGAAGCCGATATCGACACCAGCCTCGTCCGCCTGTTCACCGCCCGCTACCGTAGCGGCGACCTCGCCGGCGTCCCCGATGCACCGCCTGCGGTGCCGACGAGCGCCGTCGGTGCGCCGGAGCATCGCCGTCTGGCGCTCGCTGCCGCCGCCAAGACCATGGTGCTCGTCAAGAACGAAGGCGTGCTGCCGCTGAAGCCGGGTGCCCGCGTCGCGGTGATCGGGCCGCTGGGCGACGCCACCCGCGTGCTGCGCGGCAACTATTCCTCACCGCTCTCCGGGCCGCCGGTATCGGTGCTGGAGGGGCTGCGCGCCACGCTGGGCAGCCGCAGCGTCACCCTCGTTCCCTTCGGCGAGTCGGTCACCGATGGTGACCGCGTGCCGACCTCGGCGCTGACCACCCCCGATGGCAAGCCCGGGGTGCTCGCCCGCTACTATAATCCGGTCACGCCGCTCCCTGCGCGGTTCACGCCGGGCACGCGCGAGAAGCTGATCGCGAGCGTCGAGTACCAGCGCGAGCCCGTCGTCACGCGCACCGAACCCGACGTCGGCGATCGCAACCTCGACCTCGCCGCCGTGGCCGACGTGCACCGAACGGTATGGACCGGCTTCCTCACCCCGCCCGCCACCGGCAGCTACCGCGTGGGCTTGGCCGGCGCGGGGGGCACGCTGACCTTGGACGGCCGCATGATTTCCGACCGGCGCAAGGCGCGCTGGAACGACCTGCCCGGCATGACCACGCTGACCCCCACCGCCGGGCATCGCTACGCCATTCGCGTCGAAGGCAGCGGCGTGGACCTGGTCTGGAAACGCGTCTCGCCCACGCCGGCCGCCGATCTGAAGCGCGCCGCCGCCAATGCCGATATTCTCGTCGCCGTGGTCGGCCTCACCTCCGATCTGGAAGCCGAGGAAACGGGCGTGAAGGTCGAGGGCTTCGAGGGCGGCGACAAGACGACGCTCGACCTCCCCGCCGATCAGCGCGCGCTGCTCGAACAGGCACGCGCCACCGGCAAGCCCGTCATCGTCGTCGCGATGAACGGCAGCCCAATTAACCTCGCCTGGGCGAAGGACAACGCCGCCGCGATCCTCGAGGCCTGGTATCCGGGCGAGATGGGCGGCCAGGCGGTGGCCGAGATCCTTTCCGGCCGCACCAACCCGTCGGGCCGGCTGCCGCTCACCTTCTACCGCAGCGTTGACGACCTGCCGCCGTTCGGCGACTATGCGATGCAGGGCCGCACCTATCGCTATTTCGCCGGCACCCCCGTCTATCCGTTCGGGCACGGGCTCAGCTACACCAGCTTCGACTATGCGCCGCTCAAGCTCGCGCCGGAACGCGGCGGTGCGGAAAAGGGCCTGCGGGTGCGCACGACCGTGACCAACAGCGGTGCGCGGGCGGGCGACGAGGTAGCCCAGCTCTATCTCTCTTTCCCCGAGGTGCCGGGGGTCCCGCGCGTCGCGCTTCGCGGCTTCCAGCGCGTGTCGCTCAAGCCCGGCGAGAAGCGCGAGCTGGTGTTCGAGCTATCCCCCCGCGACCTCAGCAGCGTCTCCCCCGAGGGACGGCGGCGCGTCGCCAAGGGGGCCTATCGCGTTTTCGTCGGCTCCGGCCAGCCGGAAACCGGCGCGCACGGCCAATCCGCCACGTTCACTGCCGACCAATCCCCGGACCTGCCCAAGTGAAAACCGTCCTCCATCTGCATGTCATCAGACATGACGGATTCTGCACCTAATCTTCCGCTTCGATGTTAACGTGACCAGTAGCGCACGCATCTTCGGCACGATCTTTCCTTGGTTGGCAAAGGCATCCGCAAGACCATTGCCAAGACGAGAATCCCGGATATGGTAGCGCTCACATAACGATAATCTAGGAGAGAGCCGATGCTGCTGCATCGTAAGGCCATGCTGGTTGCCATGCTTTTGTCGTCCGCCGTGCCCGCTGCGGCCCAGACGACGCTCCAGCTGGACCGGTCCGACTATTTCGAGGCGCCGGGCGTGAACTGGCTCGTCTTCTCGAACGTCAATGAGGGGCTGTTCGCCGACGCCAAGATCAGCGGGGTCGAGCTGATCCAGCAGGGCATTCGCACCGCCACCAATGGCGATGTTCGCCTCGCCGCCACGCCGGGCCAATGGGACCCTGCCGCGGCCTTCGTCTCCCGCAGGGTCGACAAGGCCGCCGGCGTGATCGAGGCGGTGATGAAATATCCGGACTTCCAGTACACGGTGCGCGCGGAGCGGCGCGGGGCGAGCATCGTCCTGTCGGTGCTGCTGGATTCGCCGCTGCCCGCGTCGCAGGTCGGCAAGGCCGGCCTGAACCTGGAGTTCGTGCCCTCCGCCTATTTCCACCATAGCTATACCGTGGACGGCGCGGCGGCGCTGTTCCCGCGCTATCCCGCCGACGCGATGACGCTCACGCCCGAGCGGAACGCAGCCAGCGGTCGCAGCGACGGCCCCGGCGCGGAGCCGCAGCCCTTCGCCAGCGGCACGGCGCTGGTGCTCGCGCCGGAAGACCCGGCGCGGCGCGTCGCCATCCGCACTCGCGAGGGGGCGCTCGCGCTGTTCGACGGGCGCAACCAGGCGCAGAATGGCTGGTTCGTGGTGCGCCAGCTACTGCCCGCCGGCCGGACCGGGCGGGTGATCGAATGGACCCTGGAGGCGAACAGCGTGCCGGGCTGGCTGCGGCCGCCGGTCATCGCCCATTCGCAGGTCGGCTATGCCCCGGCGAGCCCCAAGATCGCGACGATCGAGCTCGACCGCGACGATGCCCGCAAGCTCCAGCCGCGCCTGCTCAAGCTGGATGCCACCGGCAAGTTCGTGCCCGTCGTCACCGGCCCCGCCAGCGAATGGGGCCGCTATCTGCGCTACCGCTATCTCCAGCTGGATTTCAGCAAGGTCACCGCGCCGGGCACCTATGCCATCGAGGCCGGCGGCGTGCGCACCGCCCCCTTCCCCATCCAGCCAGGTGCTCTCCAGAACCTGTGGAACCTGACCAACGACGTCTATCTGCCGATCGCGATGGACCATATGCTGGTCAACGAGGCCTATCGGGTGTGGCACGGCGATCCGCACCGCGACGATGCCCGCCAGGCGCCGCTCAACCACGAGCATATCGACCTGTACCGCCAGGGCCCCACCACCGACACGCCGTTCAAGCCCGGCGAGCATATCCCCGGGCTGGCGGTGGGCGGCTGGCTGGACGCTGGCGACTTCGATATCCGCACCCAGACCCAGTATCAGGTCATCCGCCAGCTGGTGGATGCGTGGGAGAGCTTCGGCATCGACCGCGACACCGTCTCGGTCGACTGGGATGCGCGGCGCGTCGAAATGCATGTGCCCGACGGCACGCCCGACATCCTGCAGCAGATCCGGCACGGCAGCCTGCAACTGCTCGCCCAGCAGGATGCCGTCGGCCATGCGATCCACGGCATCGTCGAACCCGATGTCGGCCAATATACCCATCTCGGCGATGCCGCGAGCAAGACCGACGGGCTGGTCTATGACCCGAAGCTCAAGCCGTTCGAGCGTGCCTTTGATGCGCGCGGCGGCCGCAGCGGGACGCCGGACGATCGCTGGGCCTTCACCAGCAAGGCCTCGGCGCTCGACTATGGCTCGGCCGCAGCACTCGCCGCAACCTATCGCGCCTGGAAGGATCGCGACGCGGCCTTCGCCAAGCGCTGCCTGACGGTCGCGCAGAAGATCTGGGCCGACGAGCACAGCCACGCGCCCGACCTGTTCCAGCACGGCAACACCACCGGCGGGCCGCTGGAGGTCGAGGAATTCACGGCGGCGGTGGAGCTGCTCGCCGCGACCGGTGACCAGCGCTATGCCGTGCGCGTACAAGCGCTCGCCCCGGCGATGCTGCGCAGTTTCGCCTTCACCGCCACCACCATGGTCAAGGCGCTGCCGTTCATGCCGGCCGACTATCGGGCGGCGCTCGTGCCGGCCGTCCGCGCATGGGCGGCCAGAGCGCAGGCGATGGGCAAGGAGAATCCGTTCGGCGTGCCGATCACCGCCGGCGGATGGGCCGGCAGCGGCGCCGTGCTGAACTTCGGCCTCACCGGCGACGCCCTGCACCGTGCCTTTCCCGAGCTGGTCGACACCTCGGCGGTCACCCGCGCGCTCGACTTCCTCCACGGGCACCATCCGGCCTCCGATCGCTCGCTGGTCTCGGGCGTCGGCGCGCTTTCCAAGGAGGTGGCCTATGGCAGCAACCGCGCCGATTTCTCCTTCATCCCGGGCGGCGTGGTGCCCGGCGTCCTGCTGCTCAAGCCGGACTATCCGGAGAACCGGGACGACTGGCCGTTCTTCTGGGGCGAGAACGAATATGTCGTGCCCGAAGGCGCCATGTACCTCACGCTGGCGAATGCAGGCGCGCGGCTGGCCGGGGGCACGAAATAGGGGGCAGCCGCCCAGCGGACGACAAAGCATAACGCAACAACAGGAGCGGTGACATGACAGGTTCAGGAATGTTACAAACAAGCGGCAAGCCGCGCGCCTCCCTCCGGCGGCGCGCCATCCTTCTCGGCGCGGCCTTGGCTTGCGCCTGGTCCATCCCGGCGCAGGCGCAGAACGACAAGATGCAGCCGATCGCGATCCCGGCGCAGCCCACCGCGATCGAACTCGGCACCGGGCCGCTGCCGGGCGGGACCAATCCCGAATCGTGGCACAGCCAATATGGCAGCGTCTTCGCCCGCAACGTGGTGGTCGCTACCCTCACGCCGTTCCTTCCCGATCCGGCGAAGGCGAGCGGCGCTGCGGTGGTGGTCGCGCCCGGCGGCGGCTTCCGCACGCTTTCGATGCAGAACGAGGGCTGGGACGTCGCCAAGGCGCTCGCCGCCCGGGGCGTCGCCGCCTTCGTGCTCAAATACCGCCTGAACCAGACCCCGGCCGAAATGGGCGCCTTCGAAAAATCGATGGCGGAGATGTTCTCGGCCACCGCCGCGCGCCCGCCCCGCCCC
>JAPJRE010000353.1 GCA_030824725.1 Sphingomonas sp. | reverse complement strand
CTTTCAGACTCGCGTTCTCGCGATGAACGCCGCCGTGGAAGCAGGCCGCGCGGGCGAAGCCGGCCGCGGCTTTGCGGTGGTGGCGGACCTCGTCTCCGCACTGGCAATGCGGGCGGAAGAGGAAGCGAAACGCGCCCGCGACCAGCTTACCGTCACCCAGTCCGAAGTGGTGGTCGCGCGAGGCGCCGTGGAACGCGTCGACTCGGCGCTGGCGGCGATCGTCGACACGGTCGGCGAGGTCCATGAACTGCTCGGCAGCATGGCGGCCGACAACCGCGCCCAGTCCACCGCGATCCGCGAGATCAGCGCCGCGATCGGCGACATGGATCGCGCCACCCAGCAGAATGCGGCGATGGTGGAGGAGACCTCCGCAGCCGCCCGCCAGCTCACCGATCAGGTGGCGCGGCTTGATGCGCATGCCTCCACCTTCCGCACCGGCGAGCAGCAGGCCCCGCTTCGCAGGCCGGTGCTGCGCGCGCAGGGCAGCGCCGCCGCGGCGGGCACCACCCGTGCCGTGCCGGTACAGGCGATGGCGGAGAGCGAGGAATGGGCGAGCTTCTGACCGCCCGTCCTACGCGACGCCCAGGCACGGCCGGGTAAGGCACATGGCCGTCCCCCAACTGTACAAAGAAAAAGCGCGCCGGCATCGCCTGGCGCGCTTTTTCTTGTTCATGCCGTTTCAGCAGCGGACCGCGACATGCGATCCGCCCCTGAGCGGTTCAGCGGGACGCGAGGTTCTGCCGCTGCCTGAGATAGCTCAGACCCTTCTGGGCAATCGCGTGCGACCCGGCGGTACGATTGGTCGTCACCGTCATCATGACGTCGTCCTTCTGGAGCACCTGCTCATACAGCGAACGCGCCTGATCGACGCGGCCGGTCGCGTAATAGATTGCGGCGAGGTTGAGCTGGACTTCCGGACGTGCATCCGAACGCATCTGAGTGAGCAGCTGCTGCTCGGCCTTGGCGTACGAGCCCGTCATGATCGCTCGGGCGGCCAGACTGGAATCCTGCGCAACCGCGGGCGAGGCCAAGGCAATCAGCGACACCGCGGCCGCAGCGACAAGTTTGATCGACATCACGCTCTCCTTTTTACCGTTACACCAAGATTGCACTTTTGTGACACTTGGATGACGTAGAAGTGACATGTTCGCGATGATCGTGCAACCCCGCATTTGCGCTTAGCCACGGTGCCGAGAGCGGGGGCGTAGTCTCCGACATCGACCGGCAGGCCCGGACCTGACGAACGTCAGGGCACGTCGGACGGTCGGTTGCCTGCAACATCGCGTTTCCGGATAGGCGACCACCTCCTCGCGCGTCAGCGCACGCGTCCCACGCCCCCGCCGCACGCACCCGTATCGCCCGCATGCCGTCTCCCGCCGGCGCTCCACCCCCGCGGGCCAAACGTGCAGCCATGCTTGGGAACTCGGACCAGCGGCCACCGCAAGGATGCGCAAGCGATGGCCAAGCAGGCGGCCTTCGCGGTCACCCCATGTCCGCGCCGCTACGAGGCTCCAGGGCCCGCCACAGCCGGCGCCGACTACGATAAGTTCCCGCAGCGCTTGTCGCCCCTCGGCGATCGCGCCCGCATGCTGCCCCAGCATGGGGGCCCGGCATCCGGCCGTTCGAGCAACCGGCGCGGCAGGCACAAAAAAAGGCGGCCCCGAAGGGCCGCCTTCCCAAAATACTCTGACCGCGCCGCGGATCAGAAATCGTTGCGGTACTGCTCGTTGCCGACGAAGCCGAGCTTCGTGACGTTCGCCCGCTTGATGATCGCCAGAACGCGATCAACCACTTCGTACCGAGCCTGCGGGTCCGGCTGGAAGTGCAGTTCCGGCTCCGGGGACAGCTGCAGCGATGCGTCGAGATACTGGCGCAGCATCACGTCGTTGATCGGCATGCTGTTCCAGAACACCTGACCCTGCGCATCGATATAGACCTTGTTCTTGGTCGGCTCGACGGGGGGGGCGTTGTTGGCGCTCGGCTGCGGCAGGTCGACCTTCACCGCATGCGTCTGGACCGGAATGGTGATGATGAACATGATGAGGAGCACGAGCATGACGTCGATCAACGGCGTCGTATTCATGTCCATCATCGGCTCGCCGTCATCACGGCCTGCGCTCATTGCCATAGTCGTAACTCCTTAAGCGAGGCCGTTCAGAGCCGGGCGTTGCCCGAGCCGGGCTCCGGTTCCGAGATGAAGCCGACCTTCACGAAGCCCGCCATCTGCATCGTGTAGATGGTGCCGCCGATGCAGCGATAGGGCGTGTTGATGTCGCCACGGATATGAACTTCGGGAAGTTCAAGGCCGGCGGCGTTCGGGCCACCCTGACGGTCGATTTCGGCCTTCAGCTTGGCAACCGCGCGGTCGAGCAGCTCGGTGTGGTTGACCCGGGTCAGACCCCAGAAGATCTCACAGCCCTCCGGGCCGCCCTTGACCGAGAGCGAAACATTCTCCGGCTTCGTGGTCGTCGGCTCGAACTGCACCTTCGGCAACGCGAGGTCGATCGTCTGGACCACAACGGGAACGGCGATGAGGAAGATGATCAGAAGAACCAGCATCACGTCCACGAGGGGCGTGGTGTTGATGTCCGACATCGGTGCGTCGTCGCCGCCGCTGCCTGTGCTAATCGCCATTGGGCGCTATCCTATCCTCTTGTGCGCCGGATCGCGATCCGGCGGCAGGGCTACGCGACCTGCGCAGCCCTGCGACCTTGGTCTTACGGGCGGGTCGGGGTGCCGCCGGTCTGGCCAGCGGTCGTGGTCGCCGGCTTCGCAGCAGCGACGGCGGCCGGCTTCTTCGCACCAGCGGCAGTCGCCGGCTTCACGCGGCCGTCCGACGCCAGGTAGCCGAGCACGTCGTTCGAGAACGCGTTCAAATTCTCGGCGATCGCCTTGTTGCGGCGCTGCAGGAAGTTGAAGGCGAGCACGGCCGGCACGGCGACGACGAGGCCGAGTGCGGTCATGATGAGCGCTTCACCGACCGGGCCGGCGACGGCGTCGATCGAAGCCTGACCGGCCGAACCGATCTTGATGAGCGCGCGGTAGATGCCGATAACGGTACCGAACAGACCGATGAACGGCGAGGTCGCACCGACCGTTGCGAGGAAGGCGAGACCGCCACCCAGCGCCGAATTGATCGAACCTTCCGAACGGGCCAGCGAGCCGTGCAGCCAGTCATGCGCTTCGACCGGATCGGTCAGCAGCTTGTACTGCTCCTGCGCTTCCAGGCCGTCGTCGACGATCTGGCGATAGGCCGAGTTCTTCTCGAGCTTGGCGGCGCCTTCCTTGAGGCTCGTCGAGCTCCAGAAGGTCTGGCGGACGCGCTTCGACTGGTTGATGATCTTCTGCTGCTCGAACAGCTTGGTGAAGAGGATGTAGAGCGACACGAAGAGCATGAGCACCAGGATGGTGAACACCGACTGCGAGATCAGGCCGCCTTCCTTCAGCGCCTGCTGAAGGCCGTAGGGGCTTTCGCCGCCCTTAGCTGCGGCGGCACCGGCAGCGAGAATGGTCGTGAGCATTTTGGGTCTTTCCTCTAAAAGATAGCTTCTTGCGCAAGCCGGTCCGCCTGGCCCGGCGGACCGGAAACCGGAGAATTACTTCTGGATCTGCCACCTGAACCGGTTGCTGTACGCAGCCGGAATCTTGTTGCCGCTCGCATCCTCAGCCGGATCGAAGCGCGCACGCCGCTTGAGCAGGTTGCATGCCGTGGTATCGAGGCGGGTCGAGCCGCTCGACGACGTGACGGTGCACGTCACCACCCTGCCCGACGCGTCGACGTCGAGACGGAAGCCGGTGGTACCCTCTTCACCCGCGCGCTGTGCGTCCGACGGATAATCGTCGTTCGTCACCCACGAGCCAGGAGGCGTGCGGGGCTTGAGGCCCTTTGCGATCCGCGGCGGTGCAGGCGGTGCCGGAGGTGCCGGCGGCGCGGGAGGCGCAGGCGGCGAAATCGGCGGTGCGGGTGGGATGATCGGAGTATTCTGGACCGGCGGCGCAGGCGACACGGTCTGCACGATGGCCGGCGGCACCACGACCTGGGTCGGGGGCGGCGGCACCGGCGTATCCGGCGGCGGCGGCGGCGGCGGCATCACCGACGGCGGGGGCGGCGGCTCTTCGACCTCGAAGGTCTTCAGCTCTTCCGCCTTCTTCTTGATATATTGGTATGCCAGACCTGTGACGAAGGCATAACCCATGCCAGCCACGATGATAGCGACGATCACGATCGCTACCACACGACTGCCACTTACATTCCGGTCAGCGTAAGCCATTCGGCAACGTCACTCCCTCTAATCC
>JAPJRE010000352.1 GCA_030824725.1 Sphingomonas sp. | reverse complement strand
ACCATTGGCCGTCGAGCAGCAGGTAGCGGCTCGACTTGGCGGGATCGCCCGCCAGCGCGGCGGCGCGGCTCTCATACGGGAAGTGCGTGGCGCTGGCCGGCATCTTGCCGCGCGCGAACACCGCCGGGTTTTCCCAGTCGGGGCGGCGCGCATCGACCTGCACCGGCTGGACCTGCGGCGCGTCGCCGATCTTTGGCCCGTCCTGCGCCATTCCCATGCCGGAGGCGAGCGCAACACTGCCCACCGCCGCCAGCAACCCGTACTTGTTCACGCTGATTCCTCCCGCCCCATTGGGGCATACTGCAAAGGCTGATTGTTTCGGTCAAATTTCTCGGAGTAATTTCCGTGTAATTTATCGTTGCAGCGCCCCGCTCTCCTGCAGGAACGCCTCGTGCGTGGGCATCCGCGCCGCTGCCAGCGCGGTCACCTCGGCGATCCGCGCCAGCCGCGCGGCGGCTTCGTCGCGCGGCATGCCGTCGGCGATCGGGTCATAGCCGCTGGGGTCGATCCCCTGCCCATGCAGCACCGCCAGCCAGCTGGTCTTGGAGAACAGCTCGTCCGCCTCGCGG
This sequence comes from Sphingomonas sp., assembly GCA_030824725.1. GTDB lineage: Bacteria > Pseudomonadota > Alphaproteobacteria > Sphingomonadales > Sphingomonadaceae > Sphingomonas. The sequence goes on along the minus strand of JAPJRE010000352.1, from coordinate 3,743 downwards.
TAGAGCCGGCCGCTGGCGCGGTAGATGGCGATGCGCTCCGCCAGCGTATCGGGCAGTTCCATGCTGCGCAGCTGCCGCCAATAGTCGGTGTCGTCGCGCGCGGTGGCGTGGAAGTGGAGGATCAGGAAGTCGCGGATCGTCTCGAACTCGGTGGCCATCAGCCGGTTGTAGCGGCGGATGTCGGCGGGGGTGCCGCCGCCGACCGGCAGCATTTCCAGCAGCCGCGCGATACCCGCCTGGACGAGATGGATGCTCGTCGATTCGAGCGGCTCGAGAAAGCCGCTGGCGAGCCCGAGCGCGACGCAGTTCTTCTCCCAGAAGCGCGCGCGACGCCCCGCCTGGAAGCGGAGCAGGCGCGGCGCGGCGAGCGGCGCCCCTTCGAGACTGCCAAGCAGCACCGCCTCGGCCTCGGCATCCGAGCAATGCGCGCTCGCATAAACCAGCCCGTTGCCGACCCGGTGCTGGAGGGGGATGCGCCACTGCCACCCTGCCCCGCGCGCGGTCGAGCGGGTGAAGGGCGAGCGCCCCTCCGGACCGAGCGCGCACGGCACCGCGACGGCGCGGTCGTTGGGCAGCCACTGCGCCCAATCCTCGAACGCTACGCCCAGCGCCTCGCCGAGCAGCAACGAACGGAAGCCCGAACAATCGATGTAGAAGTCGGCGTCGATGCGGGTGCCGTCCTCCAGCACCACGCCCGCGATGGCGCCGTCCTCGCCCCGCTCGACGGTGACGATCCGGCCTTCCTGCCGCCGCACGCCCCATTGCTCGGCCTTCCCGCGGAGAAAACCGGCATAGAGCGCCGCATCGAAATGATAGGCATAGCCGAGATGGGTCAGCGGGTTGTTGCCACCGGTCGCCGGGCGCTGGAACCGGCCCAGCCGGGCCGCCGCTGCGCAGATCGAATAGGCCTCGAGCGGCGCCGCCTCGCCCGCCAGCCGCGCGCGCTGCCACAGTGCCTCGAACGGGATCGCGCCGAAATCGATGCCGTGGATGCCGAAGGGATGGAAGTAGCGCGTGCCCTTCGCGGGCCAGTCGACGAACTCGATGCCGAGCTTGGCCGTGCCCTTGGTCGCGCGGAGGAACTCGGCCTCGTCGATGCCGAGCAGCGCGTTGAACGCCTGGATCGGCGGGATCGTCGCCTCGCCCACGCCGACCGTGCCGATCGCCTCGGACTCGACCAGGGTGATGGCGATCGCGCGCGTATCGAGCACCCGCCCCAGCGCGGCTGCCGCCATCCAGCCCGCGGTGCCGCCGCCGATGATCGCGACATGCGAAAGCGGCGCGCTCATGCCGCACGCCGCTTCGGGAAACCAAAAGGATGGAAAGCCGTCACGCTACGCCGCCCCTCCAATAAGACATGGCCGGAGCGGTCGCCCGCCCCGGCCCGGGATCAGTAGGTCGCGCGCAACGACAGGCCGAAGCGCCGGTCGTTGAGTTCGTAGCGCAGCGGCGCGGCCGGCGTGCCGATGTAGATCCGGTTCATCCGGTTGTTGAGGTTCACCACGTCGGCCGAGACCGCGACCTGCTGGGTCAGGTTGACGCTGATCGAGGCATCGAGCGAGGCATAGGGCGCGGCATATTGCGGAATGCCGTTGGCGCCGCTGCCCTGGGTCTGGTCGAGATAGCTCGAACGCCAGCTCCACGCCACGCGCGCGGTGACCGGCCCCTTCTCGTACAGGCCAACGAGGTTGTAGCTGTGCTTCGACAGCTTCTCGAGCGGCAGCTGCCGCGGGCTGTTCGGATCGCTCGAGGCGAACGGGTTGCTTACGCTGGAGTCGACATAGGTGTAGTTGGCCTGCAGGCCGAGCCCGCTGAGCGGCCCGGGCAGGAAGTCGAAGAACTGGTTGTAGCCGATCTCGGCACCCTTCACCGTGCCGTTGCCCGAATTCACCTGGGTGCTGATGTCGTAGGTGACGCCGTTGTACACGCCGGTGACGATGCCGCCCGCCAGGAAGCCGTTGACCTTCTTGTAGAACAGGCCGCCAGTCAGCGAGCTGGTGGGCCCGAAGTACCACTCGGCGGTCACGTCGAAATTGTCCGAGCGGATCGGGTTGAGCAGCGGGTTGCCCGAGCTGGCGCTGGGATGGCCGGTGACCGGGTTGATCTGGTTCGGGTTGTTGAGCGTCAGATTGGTCGAAAGCTGGTCGAAGTTCGGCCGCGCCAGACCCTTCGAATAGGCGAAGCGCATCTGGAACGTGTCGGTAAGCTTCGCCCGAAGGTTAAAGCTCGGCAGCGCCTTGGTATAATCCTTGCTCACGCTGATCGGCGACGAGGTGCCGTCATTGTTGAACTGGGTACCGACCGAGGTTGCCTTGGTCTTGACCACGCGGACGCCGACGCCGCCGTCGAAGCGCACCCCACCCAGCTCGAAGCCATAATCGGCGATGGCCCAGCCGGTATAGGTCTTCTCGGTCTGGCTGTTGAGGTCGCCGGGCTTGAAGCTGTCCTGCGTCGTCGCGCCGAGCAGCGCATAGACCGCCTTGGTCTGCGCCCACACGCCGTCGCCCGCCGGGAAGGCCGGATAGAGCAGGCCGCCCTTGACCGTGTTGCCGTCGAACCAGTTCTTGGACGGGCCCGGCATCGCCAACTGCGGGTTCCCGCTCAGCGGCACCAGCGGGGTGCCCGCCGGGGCGTTGCAGCCCGGATCGGCGCCGAGCGCCGTGATGCACACGCCGTGCCACGTGCCGCGCAGGTCGATGCTGTTGTCGGCATAGCGCACGCCGGCACGCAGCTTCTTCAGGAAGTCGCCTTCGACCTCATATTCGATGTCCGAGGCCAGGGCATAGGTGTCCGCGTCGTTCCGCTGCAGCGCATCCGCGACATAGGGCGTGGTGTAGTTCGCCGGATTGTTGAGCACCCCCTGCTCGCGCACGTCCCAGCGGGGATATTTGCCGCGCAGGTCGAAATCGACGCTCAGCTTGTGGGGAGCGCTCAGCGCGTCCTGGCCGGAGCGATCGTACAGTGACAGCACATGGCCGTTGCGATCGGCATTGTAATAGGACGTCAGATACTGGGCGTCGAAATTCACCTTCAGCCGATCGGTCGGCTTCCAGGCAGCGTTCAGCGTGAAGTTCTTGCTCCCGCTCCACAGCTGCTGGTCGTAGCGGCCGGTCTCGAATGTCTGGGGGTACAGCGTGCCGCTGGTCGCATAGCCTTCCTCGTTGAAGGTGAAGGTCGCGCCCGGCGCCGGCGCGGTGCCATAGGTGATGACCTTGCCGGTCGCATCCCGAACGTTCGAACGGTTGTTGTAATCGTAGTAATAGGCGCCGGTACGATTGAACCAGTATTTGGTGACCTGCGCCTGCGCGGTGACTAGCAGCGCGTCGCTCGGCTTCCACTGGACCGCGCCCGCGACGCCGAGGCGCTTGCGGTCGCCCTTGTCGTCATAGATCTCGAAGCCGTACGGCACCTGGGCATTGGCCGGAGCACCCGCGATCGAGCCCGGCGCCACCGTGTCGAACGGCCCCGCGAGCAGGCCGTCCTGGCGATACTGGCTCTTGGAATAAACCGCGTTGATCAGCACGCCGATCTCGCCCTCACCCGCCTGGAACCGGTTGCTGTACAGCCCCGACACGGCATAGCCCGGCTTGTCGACGCGGTCGTAATAATTGCCGCGCACCGTGGCGCTGATCACCTGCCCGGGGGAATCGAATGGCTTGCGGGTACGCAGGTTGACCGCGCCGCCGACGCCGCCCTCGATGATGTTGGCCGGGGCGTTCTTGTAGACGTCGATGCCCGAGAGC
>JAPJRE010000351.1 GCA_030824725.1 Sphingomonas sp. | reverse complement strand
CCGACGCCGCCGACGTGCCCTTCGCCAACAGCACCGCGCCCGGCGGCGGGGCGCTCACCCCGCGCCAGCTCGTAACGCTTTCGGCCGGCGCGAAGAGCAAGGCCGAGTGCCTCCAGCTGTTTCCCAACAACGGCACGGCCAGCAATGCGCAAAAGGCGCAGCGCATCCTCGAGCAGCAGACCTGCCTCAACCAGTGGAACGACTATACGCCGTCGCTGATCCGCAACTTCATGAACACCCAGACCGACCAGCGCTCCGCCTTCGATGCGCGGTTCGATTATCGCGTGACCGATCGCCTGACCGTCTTCGCCAAGGGCACCATCGCCAACCGCAAGGTCCACGACCAGAATCGCAGCCGCAACCCGGTGACGCTGTTCGGCCAGAACATCACCGGCACCTTCCTCGATTCGACCACCGGCTATCCGCGCACCCGCCGCGTCGCGCCGGGGGCGAGCGGCTATTATTTGTTCGACGGGCTCAACAACGTCGGCAACAATGCGACGCTCGGCAACGTCCTCAATGTCGTGCCGGGCAGTGTCAAGGTCGACAGCGCCCACAACGTCACCGAGATGACGCTGACCAACAATTCGGTGACGATCGACCAGATCGAAAATACCATCGACACCAAGACCAAATATTTCCAGGGCGGGCTCGAGTTTCGCGGCGACCGGCTCGACATCGACGGCATGGCGGGCCTGACCCGTGCAACCACCAGTCGCGGCGACATGCGCACCGCGCGGAGCTACAGCTATGGCAGCTCGACGCTGAAGCTCCAGCCCAACGGGCTGTGGGACGTGCAGCTGCCGGCCAATTACGACGAGAGCAACCCGGCCAACTATGTCCAGCTCGCCGCGCCGGCCTGCATCGGCGGCGGCACCGCGCCGACCTGCATCGGCCAGAACGCGGTGGCGGCCGGCCCGAACGGACCGGCGACCCCGGCCTATACCGTCGGCCAGATGCCGCTGACGACGCCCACCTTCGGCGTGATGTATTCGCCAGCGCTCGGCGCGGCCTCGGAAAAGATCGCCAAGCTGGACCTGACCTATCGCACCCAGGGCATCCTGCCGTTCATCACCCGTATCAAGGTCGGTGCGCAATATCGCAAGAACGATCTCGATCGCTGGGGCGGCGGCGGCTACACCGCGAAGAGCCAGATCGGCACCTTCGGCCAGCCGGGCTATGTGCCGGCGGTGATCGTGCCCACGGCGAACGTCCGCGGATCGCTGCGTGCCTGCCAGCCGACGGCGACGTCGACGCTGTCGTGCAACTATGGCTATGTCGCGAGCACCAATCCGGCGAACGTCCGCTCGGGCGTCGACACGCTGACGCCGCAGCAGTTGCAGGACCTATGGGCCAGCACGCTGGACCCGGCCGACAGCGCCTATTTCGGCGATCTGCCCAATCGCGGCAACCTGCCCCCCGCCTGGCAGGGCATCCGCACCGACGAGCTGTTCGCGACGCTGGGCGCGGCGCAGTACATGAACTTCGATTGCCTCAAGACCTGCGTCGGCAGCGACGGCAACACCTATGCCCAGCCGGTCAGTCGCACGCGCGAGTCGATCAAGAACGTCTATGCGATGGCCGATTTCGAGCAGGATCTGTTCCGTGGCCTGCGGCTGGACGGCAATGTCGGCGTCCGCGGCGTGTTCGCGACGACCAAGGGTTCGGGGCTGCTCACGCTCAACTCGATCCGGGTCACCTCGCTGTTCAACCCGAACGATCCGAACAACGCCAACGGCATCACCACCGTCTCGTTCAGCCAGAACGTGACGCTGAACGCCAAGACGACCGACTGGCTGCCCAGCTTCAACGTCAATCTCTGGGGCTTCCACGACCAGCTCGTGCTGCGCTTCTATGGCGGCAAGACCGTCGCGCGGCCCAACCCGACGCTGATGTTCCCCGGCGGCACCTGCAACATCGACCAGCGCGTCGAGCTCGATACCAATCCGGACGACGTCTATGGCTGTTCGGGCCGCGTCGGCAATCCGGGCCTCAAGCCGTTCACGGCGTGGAACTACAATGCCAGCCTCGAATGGTATCCGAACGCCGACACGGTGTTCTCGGTCGCCTATGGCAAGCTGGACGTGAAGATCGGCAGCCCGATCGCGGTGACCGAGAACCGCAGGCCCTTCGCCGGCACCGACACCAAGGATCCGGCGACCGGCGCCGCGCTTGCCGATCTGGAGTTCGGCGTGCCCACCTATACCAACGGCCCCGGCTACAAGCGCGACATCTGGGAATTCCAGGCGAAGACGGCGTTCACCTTCCTGCCCTGGTTTCTCAAGCACACCGGCGCGGACGTGAACTTCTCGATTCTCGCCTCGGCGGCGACGACCGGACAGCTGGACCCGCTGACCGGCGACGTGATGCTGCCGCCGAACGAATCCAAATACTATACCAACGCCTCGCTCTGGTATGACGACGGCAAGCTCAACTTCCGCGTCGCCTATCAGAAGCGCAGTTCCACCTTCCTGTGCATCACGCCGTGCGGCGGCAACACCGGCGACATCAACTATCCGGGCGAGCAATGGACCAATGTCCGCCTCGTGGCGCCGGGCTATAACCCGGGCGTGCCGCGCTTCCAGGACGGGACGACGTTCATCGACGCCAAGATCTCGTACAACATCAACCGCAACTTCCAGGTCTATCTGGAAGGGCGCAACATGCGGCGGGAGGCGCAGACACTGTCGACTGGGGAGTATGTGCCCTTCGCCGACGGTACGCCGCGCGTGATGCGGCTCTCCTATGGCGGCCGGCGGATCATGGGCGGCGTGCGCGTCCAGTTTGGCCGCTGAGCCGCCGCCGGCGGGTCACCCCGCCGGGGTCGGGTGGCCGAGCGCCGCGCTGATCTCGGCCGCCGCCGCGCGAACCTGGGCGACGATGCCGTCCAGCGCGGCATCGTCGACATATTGCGCCGGGCTCACCACGCTGATCGCCGCGACGATCCGGCCCGCCGCATCGCGGATCGGCGCCGCGACCGCGCGCAGATCGTCGGGCGGGGCGCTGCGGTGGACGACCGCCCCGCGCGCGCGATCGGCGGCGCGATCGGCGAGGAAGCTCGCCTGCGCCGCGGGCCTGCGTGCCAGCAGCGCGTCGAGCACCGCCTGCGGCTCGTCGAGCAGCAGCGCCTTGCCCAGGCTGGTCTCCGGCAGCGGCCGGCGGGTGCCGACCGGCGTGGTCACCACCACCCGCTGCCCCCCGCCGACGCGGTGGAGATGCACCGAATGATCGCCGTCGCGTTCGCCCAGAAAGGCCGGCATGTTGGTGGCCTCGGCCAGATCGCGCAGGCGGTCGCGCGCCAGCTCGACGACGTTCAGCCGTTCCTGTGCCCGGACGCCGAGCTGCATCAGCTTAGGCCCCAGCCGCAGGCTGCCGTCGCGCTCGCCCACCGCGAAGCCGCGGTCGATCAGCGCCAGCGCCAGCCGCCGCGCCGTCGACACGGTGAGCCCGGTACCCGCGGCCAGTTCGCGCACCGTATGCGGCCGTTCGGCCAGCAGGTCGAGCAGGTCGAGCCCGCGTTCGAGCGTCTGCGTGCCGGCGCGCGGCGCGGGTTTTTCGTCGATCATCGGGTTCCCATCGGTGCGCTCAACCGGCCCAGAACTAGGGGCGGCGGCGGCGGTGGTAAAGTGGCTTACCGGGCAGGCCCGGTGCTATCGCGCAGGGTCAGCCGGTGGGGCAGCCGGCGCAGCGGCGGCGGCGCGACCTCGCCGCCCGCGGGCTGGGTGAGCAGGTCCACCGCCGCCGCCGCCATCTCGACATGCGGCTGGTGCACCGTGCTGAGCGGCGGCCAGGCCATGCGCGCGATCGCCGCATCGTCGAAGCCGGCGATCGAAAGCTGATCGGGCACGGCGATCCCCGCCCGCATCGCCGCGACCAGCACGCCGAGCGCCATCTCGTCATTGGCCGCGAAGATCGCGCTGGGCCGGTCGGCGCTGCCCAGCAGCCGCTCGCCGGCGGCGAGGCCCGAGCGGAAGGTGAAATCCCCCGGCAGCGTCCGGTCCGGCCGCAGCGGCAGGCCCGCCGCCGCCATCGCCGCCTCATAGCCCTGCTGGCGCCGGGCGGCGGCATGGTGCTCGGGATTGCCCTGGATGAAGCCGATGTCGCGGTGGCCCATCGCGAGCAGCGCCTCGGTGAGTTCGCGCGCGGCGCCGCGCTCGTCCATCTCCACGGTCGCGGTGCGGTCGCGGTCGTCGCCCGGCGAGATCCGCACCACCGCGACGCCCATCCGCGCGAACAGGTCCAGCAGTTCGGGCCAGTCGCACAGAGGCGGGGTGAGGATCGCCCCGCCCAGCCGCATCGCTCGCAGCGACGCCTCGCCCTGGGCC
>JAPJRE010000350.1 GCA_030824725.1 Sphingomonas sp. | reverse complement strand
ACACCAGCTCGAGCGGCTGTGGCGGCTGTCCGAAGTCCCCCTGCTCTGCTTCGACGGCGACAGCGCCGGGCAGAAGGCAGCCCTGCGCGCCGCCCACCGCGCGCTGCCGATGCTCGCCCCCGGCCGCAGCCTCGCCTTTGTCACCTTGCCCCAAGGCCTCGACCCGGACGACCTCGTCCGCTCGCAGGGCCCCACCGCGTTCGAGGCGCTGCTCGCCAGGCCCGAGCCGCTGGTCGATCGGCTCTGGGCGAGCGAAGTCGCCGCCGGCCCGCTCGACACCCCCGAGCAGCGCGCCGGGCTCAAGCGCCGCCTCACCGAACTTGCCGAGCAGATCCAGGACCCGAACGTAAAGCACGAATATCTCGCGGAATTTCGTGCCCGCGCCGACCAGCAGTTCGGCCGCGGTCCGCGCGAGTTCCGCAAGGACCAGCGCGGCCCCGCCCCCGCCCGCCAACAGCCACGCGGCACCCGCAACGCCCGCGGCGTCTGGCAGCCGCCCGAGGCGCCGCCCTCGCATCTGATCAAGGGCGTGCAGGCGAGCGGGCTCGATCCCATATTGGCACGCGCGGTGCTCGCCGGGCTGATCCGCCACCCGGTCGAGATCGCCCGGCACATGGAGATTCTCGGCAGCCTGCGCAGCGCATCGGGCGCGCTCGGCCGGCTATTCGAAGCCGTTGTCGAGGTGGCGCTTACTAATCCGGCGTCGCGTCAACTTGATAGCGAGGATTTCCTCACCATATTGGCCCGGTCCGGTTTCGATTCAGTGGCAAGCGAGTTGCTTCGCGCAGATACGCTCCCCTTCTCCTTCACGCGGCCCGCGGCCGACGTGGCGAAGGCGCGCGAGGATCTGGGCGAGGCGATCGCGGTGATGGCGGCGCAGCCCGCCGTCGACGTGGCGCTCGCCGAGGCGACCGCTGCCCTGATGCGCGACGGCACCGAGGAAGCGTTCGCCCGCCAGGTGGCGCTTTCGCGGCAACGGCAGGAGCTTCAGGAACGGCTTGCCAATCTGATGCTTGCGGAAGACGGCGTTTTTGAGGAATAGAGGCGGTGTAAAATTGCCGCCATCTCAGTTTCGAGGATTTTGATGGCGAAGGCGAATGGCAGCGGCGGTGACGACACGATTGATGCAGGTGACGCGCCGCTGATCGATCTGAACGAGGGTTCGATCAAGAAGCTGGTCGCGCGCGCGAAAAAGCGCGGCTACATCACCGTCGACCAGCTCAACGAGATGCTGCCGCAGGACCAGATGTCCTCGGAGCAGATCGAAGACATCATGGCCGCGCTCAACGACATGGGCATCAACGTCGTCGAGAATGAGGACGCCGGCGAGGACGCCGAGTTCGAGGACGATTCGGCCGACGACTCGGAAAGCGCCGACACCAGCGACGATTCCGCGCCTGCCTTCGAGATCGCCAAGAAGAAGGAAACCGTCGATCGCACCGACGATCCGGTGCGCATGTACCTGCGCGAGATGGGCGCCGTCGAGCTGCTCAGCCGCGAGGGCGAAATCGCCATCGCCAAGCGCATCGAGGCCGGCCGCGACACGATGATCCTGGGGCTCTGCGAGTCGCCGATCACGTTCAACGCGATCATCGGCTGGTCGACCGCGCTCAACGAAGGCACGATGCAGCTGCGCGAGATCCTCGATCTCGACGCCATGCTCTCCAAGGGTCCGTCGGCCGAGCAGGTCGAGGGCGCCGAGGACGACAATGGCGAGATCAGCGAATCGAGCACCGGCCCGACCTTCAAGGAAGAGGAAGAGCCGGAAGAGGTCGCCTCGGACGACGATGACGAGCTGACCGAACGCCGCGCCCGCCGCCCCTCGGACGACGAGGAGGAGGACAACACCCTCTCGCTCGCCCAGATGGAAGAGCAGCTGAAGCCGCAGGCGCTCGAGAAGTTCGCGAACATCACCGCGATCTACAAGAAGTTCGGCAAGGTCCAGCAGCAGCGGCTCGACACCATGTCGGCCGGCGAGGAATTTCCGGCCGCCGAGGAAAAGAAGTACAACAAGCTCCGCGAGGAGCTGACCGCCGAGGTAGAGAGCGTCCAGTTCCACCAGGCGAAGATCGAGTATCTCGTCGACCAGCTCTACAGCTTCAACCGGCGCCTCACCGCGCTGGGCGGCCAGATGCTGCGCTTGGCGGAACGCCACAAGGTCAGCCGCAAGGACTTCCTCGATCGCTATGTCGATCACGAGCTCGACGAGAACTGGCTGCCGACGGTGGTGGGTCTCGACAAGAAGTGGAAGGCCTTCGTCGAGAACGAGAGCGGCTCGGTCGATCGCATCCGCACCGAGATGAGCGAGATCGCCCAGCAGACGGGCATGACGCTCACCGAGTTCCGCCGCATCGTCAACATGGTGCAGAAGGGTGAGCGCGAGGCGCGCATCGCGAAGAAGGAGATGGTCGAGGCCAATCTCCGCCTCGTGATCTCGATCGCCAAGAAGTACACCAATCGCGGCCTGCAGTTCCTGGATCTCATCCAGGAGGGCAATATCGGCCTGATGAAGGCGGTGGATAAGTTCGAATATCGCCGCGGCTACAAGTTCAGCACCTATGCGACGTGGTGGATCCGCCAGGCGATCACCCGCTCGATCGCCGATCAGGCGCGCACCATCCGCATCCCGGTGCACATGATCGAGACGATCAACAAGCTGGTCCGCACCAGCCGCCAGTTCCTCCACGAGCAGGGCCGCGAGCCCACGCCGGAGGAAATGGCGGAGCGGCTGAGCATGCCGCTCGAGAAGGTGCGCAAGGTGATGAAGATCGCCAAGGAGCCGATCTCGCTCGAAACGCCGATCGGCGACGAGGAAGACAGCCACCTCGGCGACTTCATCGAGGACAAGAACGCGATCATTCCCGTAGACGCGGCGATCCAGGCGAACCTCAAGGAAACGGTCACCCGCGTCCTGGCGAGCCTCACCCCGCGCGAGGAGCGCGTGCTGCGCATGCGCTTCGGCATCGGCATGAACACCGATCACACGCTGGAAGAAGTCGGCCAGCAATTCTCGGTGACGCGCGAGCGCATCCGCCAGATCGAAGCCAAGGCGCTCCGCAAGCTCAAGCATCCGAGCCGCAGCCGCAAGATGCGCAGCTTCCTCGACCAGTAAGCGCAGCGCCCACAAACACGAACAACGGCCCCGGCTATCCCCCGGGGCCGTTTTCATTTGGGACAGTGGTGCGTGGGGAGCCGAAATCCTGTCTTTCAAGATTAATTTCGGCGTAACCATCTTTCTATGCGCTTCGGTATCGTCGCTGTGCGATCCCATCCGGACCGGCCGATGGCGGGCGGCACTGTCCAGATGAGGAAGGTCATGCTCGTGGATACCGCACCGATGGAGCATTTGTCGGGCGCCTGGGGCCCGATGGGCGCGTTGGCGGGGACCGACGGCAGCGCCCGCCACCCGCATCTGCGCGCCCTCCGCGCCGACGCCCTGCCCCGCCGCGACCTGGCCGACGCGGTCCACCACATCGCGCGCCTCCATGGCCGCCATCCCGGCCTGGTCGACTATGCCGCCGGCCATGGGCGCCACCCGATCGAATGCGAGTGGCTGGAAGCGGCCGCCGATGCCTTCGTCGCCGAGCGCGCCTATCTCGTCCGTCTCGTCGCCGCGGTGGGCCCGCTGCCCAGCACGCCGGGCCATGCCGAGAGCGAAGCCGCCGCCGCCGCGCAGCGCCATGCGCTCGACATGCTCGCCCAATCCGATCGCGCCGGCTGCGCGACCGGCGCCGCGATCGCGCTGGCGATCGAATGGGTGGCGATCCGCGCGGTGCTCGACCGGGCCGCGACGAGCTTCGGCGTCGATCCCAGGCCCGCCAGCCTGCCGATCCCCGAGGAAACCGTCAGCGTCGTCGACGCGCTGGCCCGCGAGGCCGCGCACGAGCGCGCGATGCTGTTCGGCGCGCAGCAGGTCTTTGCCCAGCATCGCGGGCTGTGGGACCTGCTGGAGGCCCGCGCCAGCGCCCGCAGCCGCGGCTGACCTGCCCCTCGGGATGGGTTGCATCCCGCCACCGTTCGGCCCACCTTCTGCCCATGCGCTTCGAAGGCACCCAGAGCTATGTCGCCACCGCCGACCTGAAGGTCGCGGTCAACGCCGCCGTCACGCTGCGCCGTCCGCTGCTCGTCAAGGGCGAGCCCGGCACCGGCAAGACCGTGCTCGCGACCGAGATCGCCAAGGCGGTGAACGCGCCGCTGATCGAGTGGAACGTCAAGTCGACCACCAAGGCGCAGCAGGGCCTCTACGAATATGACGCGGTGGCGCGGCTGCGCGACGGGCAGCTCGGCGACCCGCGCGTGCACGACATCGCCAACTATATCCGCAAGGGCAAATTG
>JAPJRE010000016.1 GCA_030824725.1 Sphingomonas sp. | reverse complement strand
GCCATCCTCCAGCGTCACCGCCACCTTGGCGTTGCCGTCACGCGCGACCTGGCCGGCCATGATCGACTGGCGCAGCTTGAGGATGTCGGCGCTCGACTGCTGGATGTCGACATAGATCGGGTCGAGCCGCTGGATCGTGGTCAGCGCATTGGCCTGCGAGGCGGAGACCAGCGCGCCGGTGGTGTAGAGCGAACGGCCGATCTTGCCGCTGATCGGCGCGCGGATCGTGGTGCGGGCGAGGTCGATCTCGGCGGTGGTGAGCGCGGCGCGCTGGGCAGCCACGTCGGCGCGGGCCTGGGCGGCGCTGGCGACGGCGTTCTCCGCTTCCTGCTTCGAGATCGCGTTGATCTTGACCAGCTCGCCATAGCGGCGGGCGAGCGCCTCGCTGGTGGCGATGGTCGCCTGGGCGCGGGTCAGCGCGGCGCGGGCGCTGGCGACGGCGGCGCGATAGGGGGCGGGGTCGATCCGGTAGAGCGGCTGGCCCTGGCGGACCATGTCGCCTTCGGTGAACAGCCGCTCGAGGATCAGGCCGTTGACCTGCGGGCGCACGTCCGAGCTCTCATAGGGGCTCAGCCGGCCGGGCAGCTCGCTGGTGAGCGGCACCGCCTGCTGCTGGACGACGACATAGGAGACGGGGGGCGGTGCGGCCTGCTGTCCGCCCGCGCCGCCGGGGGCGCCGCCACCCTGCTGCTGGGACTGACCGCCACAGGCGGCGAGGACAAGCGCGAGAGCCGGCGCGGTGTGACGGAAAAAAGTCATGCGGATGCCTGCCGTTGTGATATATGTGAGTGAACGATCGCTCACATTCGCCGCTACTGCGAAGTGAGGTGGTCGGTCAAGACGGTTTCAAGGGTAACACGGATGGCAGAAGCCACGGAAGCAGGCGGCGTTCCGCACCGCGATAAGGCGCTGTTGCGGCGCGAAAAAATCGTGTCGGCAGCACGCAGGTTGTTCATTGCGAACGGTTTTCACGCTACCGGCGTGGCCCAGATCGCCAAGGAATCGGGCATTGCGGTAGGTCAAATCTATCGCGATTTTTCTTCGAAGGAGGCGATTGTCGCGCAGATCGTCCGGGCCGACTGCATGGATTTTCTCGCGCCCGAGTCGCTGTGCGCGGGCATCCGGAGCGGCGATCCGGAATTCGTGTGGACCTGGCTGGCCGATTTCATCCGCCCGGAGCCCGACGAGTCGGACCCGTTGTTCGCGGAGATCGTCGCCGAGTCGGCGCGCAACGAGCGCATCGCCGCGATCTTCGAGGATACCCGCGAGGACGTGCGCGGCACGATGCTTGCGGCGCTGACGGCGCTGATCCCCGGCGACGCCTTTGCCGAGCGGCGCTGCGCGCTGACCGACGTGATCACCGCGACCGCGCTGGGGCTGATGCAGCACCGCTTCCTCAGCCCCGCCGAGGATACCGATCGCGCGGCGGCGCTGGTGCTGCGGATGATCCGCCGCGAAGTGGCCGACATGCAGGCCGAAGCTGCGCGGGCCTGATCGGATTCCGCTTTCTGGAAAGCGCTTCCAGGATATGCAAAGTGGTGGGCATGGCTGACTCTCCCCCGTCCCGCGTCGCGCTGTTCGTCACCTGCCTGGTCGATGCGATGCGGCCGCGGGTGGGCTTTGCGGCCCTGCGCGCGCTGGCCGATGCCGGGTGCGCGGTGGTGGTGCCGGAAGCGCAGACCTGTTGCGGGCAGCCGGCACTCAATTCGGGCGACCGCGCCACCGCCACCGATTTCGCCCGGCGCAACGTGGCGATGCTGGAATCCTACGAGGCGATCGTCGTCCCCTCCGGCAGCTGTGCGGGGACGATCCGTTGCCACTATCCCGAACTGCTCGCCGGCGATCCCGAATGGGCCGCGCGGGCCGAGGCGGTGGCGGCGAAGACATGGGAAATCCTCGCCTGGCTCGATGCACGCGGCTGGCGGCCGCAGGGCGTCGCGCTGCCGGCGACCGCGACCTATCACGACAGCTGCTCGGGGCTCCGCGAACTCGGCATCAAGGCGCAGCCGCGCCGGCTGCTCGGCGCGGTCGACGGCCTGGCGCTGGTCCCGCTCGCGGGCGAGGAGACCTGCTGCGGCTTCGGCGGCACCTTCTGCGTGAAATACCCGGCGATCTCCAACGCGATCGCCGACGAGAAGGCAGCGGCGGTGGAGGCTACGGGCGCGGGGCTGCTGCTCGCGGGCGATCTCGGCTGCCTGATGAACATGGCGGGCAAGCTCCACCGGCGCGGGGCGGACGTCCGCGCCTTCCACACCATCGAGGTGCTGGCCGGCATGGCCGACGGCCCGGCGATCGGCGAAGCGCAATGAGCCGCGCCTTCGACGCGCGGGTCGATGCCGCGCTCGCCGACCGCCAGCTCAAGATCGCGGTCGAGCGCACCGCCGGCACCGCCGAGGCCAAGCGGGGTGCTGCGATCGGCGCCTGGCCCAGTTTCGCCGCGGCGCGCGAGCGGGCGGCGGCGATCAAGGACCATGTGATCGCCAATCTGGGGTCCTATCTCGTCCAGTTCGAGGCGGCGGCGGTCGCGGCGGGCGCGACGGTCCATTGGGCCGCCACCGCCGACGAAGCGTGTTCCATCGTGGTCGAGATCTGCCGCAAGGCCGGCGCCAAGAGCGTCGCGCGCTCCAAATCGATGCTCGGCGAGGAGATCGGCCTGCCGCACGCGCTGGAGGCGGCGGGGATCGGCCGGGTCGAGACCGACCTTGCCGAACACATCATCCAGCTCGCGGGCGAGCGGCCCTCGCACATCATCTGGCCGGCGATGCACAAGACGCGCGAGCAGGTCTCGGCGCTGTTCCATGCCCGCCATCGCGAACCGCATGTCGAGGAAAGCATCGTCGCGATGGCGGCGAGCGCACGGCGGCAGCTGCGGGGCGAGATGCTGGGCGCGGATGTCGGCATCTCCGGCGCCAATTTCCTGATCGCCGATAGCGGGCAAATCTGCACCGTCACCAACGAAGGCAATGCCGAACTCTCGCTGGTGCCGCCGCGCGTCCATATCGTGACCGCGGGGATCGAGAAGCTGGTCCCCTCGATGGACCATGCCGTGCATCTGCTGCGGCTGCTCGCCCGCTCGGCGACCGGCGCGGCGCTGACCCAGTACACCACCTTCTATGCCGGGCCGAAGCGGGCAGGGGACCGCGACGGGCCCGAGGAGATGCACATCGTGCTGGTCGACAATGGCCGCAGCGCGATGCGCGACGAAGGGCTGGCGGAGATGCTCCGCTGCATCCGCTGCGGCGCGTGCATGAACCACTGCGTGGTGTTCCGCCAGATCGGCGGCCACGCCTATGGCGGCACCTATCCGGGGCCGATGGGATCGGTGCTGACCCCCGCGCTCGACGGTCTGGCGGCGAGCCGTGATTTGCCCAACGCCTGCACGATGAACGGCAAGTGCCAGGAGGTGTGCCCGGTCGCGATTCCCTTGCCCACGCTGCTGCGCGGCTGGCGCGAGAAGAGCTGGCGCGAGGGGCTGGAGCCGGTGACGCTGCGCTCGGGGCTGGGGCTCTGGGCCTGGGCGGCGCGGCGACCGTGGCTGTACCGCGCAGGCGTGCGCTGGGCGATCCGGGCGATGCGGCTGGCCGGGCGCGGCTGGATCTCGCGGCTGCCCTTGGCCGGCGGCTGGACCGGCGGGCGCGACTTCCCCGCCCCCGCGGCGGAGAGCTTCATGGACCGCTATCGAAAGGGCGAACGATGAGCGCGCGCGACGCGATCCTGGCGCGGCTGGGGCCCGCGCGGGCGGCGGCGGATCTGGCGGCGGAGGCGGCCTGCCTGCTCGCGGGCGAGGAACGCGAGCGGCCGGCGGGGCCGGAGGATCTGGTGGCGCGCTTCCTGGCGCAGCTGGCGCTGCCGAGCGTGGCGGCGACGCATGTGCGGATCGAGTCGCTGGCGGAACTGCCGGGGGCGGTGGCTGGGTATCTCGCCGCCGAGGGGGCGGAACCGGCGCTATGGCTGCCGCCCGATGCGCGGGTGGCGGGGCTCGACTGGGCGGGGCTGACGCGGCTGGCGGAATGCCCGATCGACGACGGCGCGGTACTGGCCTTTGCCCGCGCCGGGGTGGCGGAGACGGGGTCGCTGGTGTTCGAGACGTCACCGCAAGCACCGATGCTGCCCAACTTCCTGGCGCTGCGCCATATCGTGGTGCTGGAGGTCGCCGCGCTGGTCCGCTGGCTGGAGGAGGCGGCACCGGGCGGTGCGGTGCCGCGCGCGCATTACTGGGTGACGGGCGTCAGCGGCACCACCGACATAGAAGGCACCTATGTCCGCGGCGCGCATGGCCCGCGGTTTCTGCATGTGGTGCTGGTGGGGTGATCGTCTTCTTAAGCCCCTCCTCGGAGGAGGGGCTTAGGATCGGCCATCAGCCGCTGACTTCCTGCTTCCAGCCGCGCTCGCTCAGATCCGGCTGATCATCGGCAAACTCCGGATTAAAGCCTGGCTGCCAAGGGAAGCGGCTCTCCCGATCGGGCCATACGATCTGGAGGCAGGGGAAGTCGTCCCCACCGTAAAACCATCGGCTGCGTCCGAGATATTCGGGGTAGAAGCGCGTCGCGACGGGAAAGGCATAGGCCGGCAGGTTCGCGAACGCGCGATCGGTCGACTCGCTGGTAGGCAGTCGGCTCCCAGCCTTCGCTGCTCGGAACAGGTCGGCGAACACATCCCGCACGATGTCCCGCTTCATGGAGAAAAGGATCAGTTCGGCGTGGCCGGTGGAATGCCACAAGCCGGTGGTGAACCGGAAGCCGGGGCCTTGCTCATCGGCCGGCACCGATGTGAAGGCCCAACCATATTGCCGCACCTTCTCGACGAAGTCCTGGTCTGACTCGTCGAGGGCTTCGAGCGGTGCATCAAGTGCGGTTCGCATGTGTGTTTGCTAGCGGGTTTGCCGGCGCAACGACATAGCAATTCCGCCACCCCATCCTCCCCTTTCAGGGGAGGGTCTTTTCAGTGCCTCAATGCCCCGCCGCGAACGCCACATCCTGCGCCGTCCCCCGCGCGCTCGCGCCGAAGGCGAGCACGATCAGGAACGCCGCCGCCGGCACCAGCAGGGCAATGTTGATCCCCGCCACGTCGGACAGATGCCCCATCGCCGCGGTCAGCACCGCGCCGCCGATGATCGCCATCACGATCAGCGAGGCGCCGATCTGCTTGAGCGCGCCCAGGCCGCCGATGCCGATCGCGAAGATCGTCGGGAACTGGATCGACATGAAGAAGCTCGCCGCGACCAGCGCATAGAGACCGGTCGTGCCGCCGACGAACACCGCCGCCACGGTCAGCGCCGCCGAGAGCCCGGCGAACACCGTCAGCAGCTGCGGCGCCGGGACCTTGCCGAGCATTGCCGCACCCACGAAGCGGCCGATGCCGAACAGCACCAGGCTGGCGAACAGATAGTCGGCCGCGCCCTGTTCGGTGAGGCCGGGCAGGTTCACCTGGGCGTAGCGGATCGTGTAGCTCCACAGCCCCACCTGCGCGCCGACATAGAAGAACTGCGCCACCACCGCGAAGACCAGCGTCCGGTCGCGCAGCACGGTGCCGAGTGCCTTGCCCGTCGGCACCGCGGGCGCGTCGCCGTCGCGGCGGTTGTCCGGGAAGGCGATCAGCGCGGCGGCGAGCGCGAAGGCGAGGACGACGAGGCCGATCACCAGATAGGGCGTCTGCACCGAGGCGAGCTCGCCGCGCAGCGTCGCGGTCCGCTCGGCGGCGGACATCGCCGCCAGCGCCTTCTCGTCCTGCGCGAAGCTGGAGAGGATGAAATATTTGCCGAGCAGCACGCCGAAGATCGTGCCGAGCGGGTTGGCCGCCTGGGCGAAGTTGAGCCGGCGCGCGGCGCCCTCGGGGCTGCCGAGCTCGGCGATCAGCGGGCTGGCCGAGGTCTCAAGGAAGGCGAGGCCGCAGGCGATCACGAACAAGGCCGCCAGGAACCAGCGATACTCGCCGAAATGCGTCGCCGGATAGAAGAGCAGCGCGCCGATCGCGTAGAGGGTGAGGCCCGTGACGATCGCCGCCTTGTAGCCCCGCCGCCGCGCCAGCATCGCCGCCGGGGTCGCGAGCAGGAAATAGCCCATATAGAAGGCCTGCTGGACGAAGCTGGTCTCGAAATCGCTCAGCGTGAAGGCGCGGCGGAAATGCGCGATCAGGATGTCGTTGAGGTTGTTCGCCATTCCCCACAGGAAGAACAGCGAGACCGTCAGGATGATGGCGGGGGTGTAGCGTCCGGCCTTGCTGGCCATGTGTCCTCTCCTTGGTGCGACGCCCCTGTTGGGGTCATTCGATGGCGCGGTCCAGATGCGTGTAGCCGCCGTCGACGAACAGCCACTGGCCGGTGGTGTGGCTGGCCCGCCCCGACAGCAGGAACAGCGCGGTGTCGGCGATCTCTTCGGGCGTGGTGAAACGATGGCCAAACGGCACGCGCCGCTCGATTGCCTCACGCCGGGCGGCGGGGTCGTCGAAGCTCTTCAGCCATTCGGCATAGGCGGGGGTCTCGACCTCGGCCGGCACGATCGCGTTGACGCGGATGCCGTCGCCGCGCAGCGCCACCGCCCATTCGCGGGTCAGCGCCAGCACCGCGCCCTTGGCGGCGGCATAGGCGCCGGTATGGCCCTGGCCGGTGATCGAGGTCTTGGACCCGATATTGACGATCGCGCCCCGCGCCGCCTTGAGATGCGGCAGGGCGGCGCGCGCCATGCCGAAATAATGGACGAGGTTGATGTCGAGCGAGGCGCGGAACTGCGCCGGGGTCGCCTCGAAGCCGAGATTGTCGTTGAGCCCGGCATTGTTGACCAGCCCGTCGATCCGCCCGAAGCGCGCCGCCACCGTGTCGACCGCGGCGACCACGGCATCGTCCTCGGCCAGCTCGCAGGGGTGGAACAGCCAGTCCGCGCCCAGCTGCGCGACCAGCTCGGGCCGGGGCGGCTCGCGCGAGACGATGGCGGGGATCGCGCCTTCGCGCGCAAGGCCCCCTGCGATCGCCGCGCCGATCCCCGACGAGCCGCCGGTGACGATCACGACCTTGCCGGCGAGCCCCAGGTTCATGCGCCGAACCGATATTGGACGAGCGTCTCGGGCTTCATCTCGATCGAATAGCCGGGGCGCTGCGGCGGCATGTAGGCCGCGTCTCGAATCACGCAGGGCTCCAGGAAATGTTCATGGAGATGATCCACATATTCGATGACCCTGCCGTCCATGGTGCCGGCAAAGCACAGATAGTCGATCATCGACAAGTGCTGGACGTATTCGCACAGCCCCACACCGCCTGCGTGCGGGCACACGGGAAGGCCGTAGCGCGCGGCGAGCAGCAGCACCGCCAGCGCCTCGTTCACCCCGCCGATGCGGCAGGCGTCGAGCTGGATCACGTCGACCGCGCCCACCGCCATGAACTGCTTGAACAGGATGCGGTTCTGGCACATCTCGCCGGTCGCGACCTGCACCTGGCCGATGCCGTCGCGGATCGCCTTGTGGCCGAGCACGTCGTCGGGGCTGGTCGGCTCCTCGATGAACCACGGCTTGGCGAAGGCCAGCGCGTTGACCCATTCGATCGCCTGGCCGACCTCCCACACCTGGTTGGCGTCGATCATCAGCTTGCGGTTCGGCCCCAGCACCTCGCGGGCGATGCGGACGCGGCGGATATCGTCCTCCAGGTCGCGGCCGACCTTGAGCTTGATATGGTCGAAGCCGGCATCGACCGCTTCCTGCGCGAGGCGGCGCAGCTTCTCGTCGGGATAGCCCAACCAACCGGCCGACGTGGTGTAGCAGGGATAGCCGTTCGCCTCGAGCGTCGCGACGCGCTCGGCCTTGCCCGCCGCGCGCTCGGTGAGCAAGGCGAGCGCCTGCTCGGGGGTGATCGCGTCGGTGAGGTAGCGGAAATCGATCGCGCGGACGAGCTGCTCGGGCGTCATGTCCGCGACGAGGCGCCACACCGGCTTGCCCTCGGCCTTGGCCCAGAGGTCCCAGATCGCGTTGACCACCGCGCCGGTGGCGAGGTGCATCGCGCCCTTGTCCGGGCCGATCCAGCGCAGCTGGCTGTCGCCGGTCAGGTGCCGCCACATCCGCGCGGGCTCCTCGGCGATCCAGGCGAGGTCGAGGCCGATCACCAGATGGCGCATCGCCTCGATCGCCGCTACGCAGATGTCGTTGCCGCGGCCGATGGTGAAGGTGAGGCCATGGCCTTCGAGTCCGGGGACGTCGGTTTCGAGGATGACATAGGCCGCCGAATAATCGGGGTCCGGGTTCATCGCGTCGGAGCCGTCGAGCGAGGCGCTGGTCGGGAAGCGCAGGTCGACCGTGCGCAGGCCGGTGATGCGGGCGTGCAGGCGCATCAGTTCACCCACCCGCCGTCGATCACATGCACCGCGCCGGTGGTGAAGCTCGCCTCGTCGCTGGCGAGATAGCAGATCAGCGCGGCGATCTCGTCTTCCTGGCCGAGCCGGCCCATCGGCTGGCGCGCGACGAAGGCGGCATGCGCTTCCTCCACTGCAATGCCCTGCTGCGCGGCCTGCTCGGCGACGCGCTGGCGGAGACTCGGGGTGTCGACCGTACCGGGGCAGACCGCGTTGCAGCGGATGCCCTTGGCGACGAAGTCCGCCGCGACGGACTTGGTGAGGCCGATCACCGCCGCCTTGGAGGCGCCATAGGCGTGGCGGTTGGGGATGCCCTTCACGCTCGACGCAATCGACGACATGTTGACGATCGCGCCGCCGCCCTTGGCCAGCATGCCGGGCAGGAAGGCGCGGATCATGCGGTGCATGGCGTGGACGTTGAGGTCGAAGGACAGCATCCAGTCGGCATCGGTGCCGTCGAGGATCGAGCCTGCCGCGACGAAGCCGGCGATGTTGGCGAGTATGTCGAGCTGGCCGATCGTTTCGGGAAGCGCGGCGATGGCGTCGGCGTCGAGCAGATCGAGTACCACCGGCTCGACGCCCTCAAGCGTCGCGAGCGCGGCGCCGTCGCGGTCGAGCGCGAACACCTTGGCGCCCTCGTCGCGCAGTCGCAGCGCAGTCGCGCGGCCGATGCCGTGCCCAGCTGCGGTTACCAGCGCGGTCTTGTTGCCGAAACGCATCGCCTCCCCATCTCCTCTAGAACGTTTTCATAGGTCAAAATGACTTTCACATTCTTAGGCGCAAGCTGCGATTGTTCGCAAGTGGCATGACACTGCTCGTCGCATTGGCTAGCCTAGCCGTCATGAGCGAGAATCCACCCACCGCGTCGGCCGACAAATCGCCCGCCTATGCCGCGCCCGCGCTGGAGAAGGCGATCGACGTCATCGAACTGCTCGGCACCGAGCCGCAGGGGCTGACGATCAGCGAGATCGCGCAGCGGCTGGGCCGTTCGATCAGCGAGCTGTTCCGAATCATCGTGGTGCTCGATCGCCGGGGATGGCTGCACAAGGACAGCGCCAGCGATCGCTACCGGGTGACCTATCGGGTGCTGGAGATCGCGCACCGCGCCACCCCGGCGCAGGAGCTCACCCATGTCGCGACGCCGCTGATGCACAGCCTGGCGGCAGCGACGGTGCAATCCTGCCATCTGGCGGTGGTGAACGGCACGCGCGGCCTCATCGTCGCGCGGCAGGAAAGCCCGGGCAACACCGGGTTCGCCGTGCGGCTGGGCACCGAGATCGACCTGCTCACCAGCTGCTCGGGCCATGTCCTGCTGGCGGCGATGGACGAGGAACGGCGCGCGGGGCTCTATCCGAAGGGGCTGCCGAAAGGCCTGGCGGAGCGGCTGGTAGCGGTGCGCGCCAAGGGGCATGAATCGATCCCCAGCGCGCGCATGGCGGGCGTGTCGGATATGAGCTGCCCGATCTTCGGCTTCGACGGTCATGTCGTCGCGGCGCTGACCATCCCGTTCCTCGCCGCGATTGACGACGCACCGCACGTCTCGCAGGGCGAGGCGCTGGAGATGCTGCAGGCGACGGCGAAGGCGATTTCCTCGGCGCTCGGCTGGTTCGATCGCGGGAATGCGCCGGTGGTGCCGAGCCTGTCCGTGGCGAGCCCGGTCCGCCGCCGCCGCGCCCGGATGGGCGAGGCGTAGCGCGCCGCCTTGCTGCTGCCGATCAGCCCGGCGTGACGGCGTAATAGATGTTGTAGCCGACGAACACCGTCACGATGATCGCAAGTATGATGAGGGCGACAGCGCCCAGTCCCTTGCGGGCGCGTTTCTCGGCGGGTTCGCTTCTCGGGTCCATGCTGCGCGCCTTTTCCATGATGTCCCGGGAAAGACGCGCGGCAGGTCCGATCGTTGCACTCAGCCGGCCAGCAGGCCCGAACGCCGCGCATAGGCGGCGAACAGCGTCGGCCAGGCCGAGGCAGGCACGGTCTTGGGCAGGCGCACCCCGAAGCCATGGCCGCCCTGGTCGAAGGCATGGAGCTCGGCCGGGCGCTTGGCGGCGAGCAGTGCCTGGTAGAGCGCCAGGCTGTTGGCGATCGGCACCAGCCCGTCGTCGCTGGCGTGCGCCAGGAAGATCGGCGCGGTGTCCGCCGTGACCCGGTTCTCGACCGAGGCGGCGGCGAGTGCGGCCGGATCGGCCCCGGTGCCGAACAGGTTGTCGCGCGAGCCGCCATGGGTGAAGGGCGCGGCGAGGCTCACCACCGGATAGATCAGCCCGGCGAGATCGGGCCGGGCGGAAAGCTGGTCGGCGGCGTCCACCGGTGCGTAGACGCGCTCGGCATGGCGGGTCGCCAGGCTGCCGGTGAGGTGACCGCCGGCCGAGAAGCCGATCACCAGCACCTTCGCCGCATCGATGCCGTAGCGCTTCGCGGCGGCGCGAATCAGCCGCAGGCCGCGCTGGGCATCGGCGAGCGGGACGGTGGCGCGGCTCGCCCACCCCTCGGTCGGCAGGCGGTAACGCAGGATGAAGGCGGTGATGCCGATGGCGTTGAGCCAGCGCGCCTGCTCCTCGCCTTCATTGTCGATCGCGAGGAAGCCATAGCCGCCGCCGGGCACCAGCATGACGGCGGTGCCGTTGGGCTGCGCCGCGCGGCGGACGGTGAGCGAAGGCTGGCCTACACCGGTCAGCCAGCGATCGTTGAACGCCGGATCCTTGGAGCGCTGGTCGTATTTCGGGGTGGGCAGGGTGGCCGGCGATCCCGGCGGCGATCCCGGCCACAGCGGGAGGACCTCGTCCTGGGCGGCGCTCTGGGCCTGGGCGGGCAATGCCGCCACCCCGGCCGCGACGGCCATGCCGCCCAGCAGACGGCGACGGTCAAGTTCGTGCGAGATCATGCAATCCTCTCCGGCATGGGGTGCGGCGATGGGCAGGAACCTATCCAACTCTGCATCCACCTGTAAAAGTAAATTTCAAATCAGCGGTTTCTTTCCGCATCTGGTAGCGCTAACCTGTCGCGGCACGATCGTAAATGGGCCGTGATCGGCCTGAGACGGAGGGGAGACGAATGGCGCGTTTCATGTCGCTCGGCATGGTCGCGGCGCTGGCCATCGCGGCCGCGCCGGTGGCAATCCTTGCGCAGCCCCCTGCTTCGCTCCCTTATCGCTGGACCAATGCGACCGTCGGTGCCGGCGGCTATGCGCCCGGCATTGTCTTCAGCCCCGCGGAGCGCGGGCTCGCCTATCTGCGCACGGACATGGGCGGTGCCTATCGCTGGGAGGCCCGCGAGGGGCGCTGGTTGCCCTTGCAGGATGGCAACGTTGTCGGAAGCTATATGGGGATCGAGAGCATTGCGCCCGATCCGCGCGATCCGGCCGTGGTGTACATGGCCGCCGGCATGGGCGCGCGGGCGCCGGCCGCGATCCTGCGCTCTGCCGATCGCGGCGCGACCTGGGCGGTGACGCCGGTGCCCTTCGCGATGGGCGGCAACGAGGCGGGGCGCGGCCTCGGCGAGCGGCTGGCGGTGGATCCCAACCGCACCACCAGCCTGTTGTTCGGCACGCGGCATGACGGCCTGTGGCGCAGCGACGATTCGGGCGCGCACTGGACGAAGCTTGCCGCCTTCCCGGTAGCGGGGCTGGGCATGCCGGCACCACGCCAGACGCATGGCGGCGTGGCGTTCGTGCTGTTCGATCCGGCCAGCGGGAAGGCGGGCAGCGGATCGAAGCGGATCTGGGCGGGCATCGCCGATCCCGGCACGGTGCACCTTTATCGCTCCGAGGATGGCGGCGCGGCCTGGCTGCCGGTTGCCGGCCCCGGGCCGGAGATGCTGGCGGTGAAGGCGGCGATCGCGGCGGACGGCACGCTCTATGTCGGCTATGCCACCGGCATCGGCCAGGGCGATGCGCTGGACGGGGCGGTGTGGCGCTTCACGCCCGACGGCAAGGGGCAGGCGATCACGCCGCCGGACCACCGCGAGGGCGGCATCCTGGGGGTCGCCCTCGCCGCCTCGGCGCCGGGCACCGTGGCGATCAGCACGCTGGACCGATATGGGCTGGGCGACACGATGTGGCTCTCGCGCGACGGCGGCGCGCATTGGGACGATCTCGGCCCGCGCAGCCGGCGCGACGTCAGCGCATCGCCCTTCCTGCTTCACGAGGGCAAGGGCGCGGATTTCGGCCATTGGATCACCGGCCTCGCGATCGATCCCTTCGATGCCGGGCACATCGCCTATACGACCGGGGCAACGGTCTATGCGACCGGCGCGGCGGGGCAGGCCCGTGTCGACTGGGCGCCCTGGGTGCGCGGCATCGAGCAGACCGCGATCATCACGCTCACCTCGCCGACCGGCGGCGCGCATCTGGTCTCGGGCTTCGGCGACCTCGCCGGGTTCGTCCATGACGATTTCGCGGCCTCGCCGCAGCCGAGCTTCGCCAACCCCTATCTCTCCAACACCAACACGCTGGACTATGCCGGCCGCAGGCCGAGCGTGATCGTGCGCAGCGGCAGCCTCTATGCCAATCGCCCGCGCGACGCGTCGCTCGGCCGGTCCGAGGATGGCGGGCGCAGCTGGGTGCCGGTGAAGGTGCCGGCGATGGGCAACCCGCCGGCCCGCGCCGACCTGAACGGCGAGGCGGCGATCAGCGTCTCCGCCGATGGCGGCACGATGCTGGTGGCAACGCCCGAGCCGCTGCGCACCCGCGACGGCGGCAAGACCTGGCTGCGCGTGCAAGGGCTGCCGGGCAGCACCCGCGCGACGGCGGACAAGGTCGATCCGGCGCGCTTCTATGCGGTGAGCGACCGTCATGTGCTGGGCTCGCGGGACGGCGGGGCGCATTTCGCGCCGCTTGCCGGACGCGGGCTGCCGGCGGATCTTTCGGCGGCGCGCATCCGCAACCGCGAGCAGCAGTCCACCCTGGTCGCCTCGCCCTTCGCCGCGGGCGAGCTGTGGCTGAAGCTGGGCGGGCAGCTGTGGCGGAGCACCGATGGCGGCGCGTCGTTCCAGCCGGCGAGCGGCGCACTGCAGGTGGAGCTGTTCGGGCTCGGCAAGGGGCGGGGGCGCAACCCCGGCCTCTACGCCGTGGGCACGCTGGCGGGAGTGCGCGCCGTCTGGCGCTCGGACGATCTGGGGAAACATTGGCAGCGGATCAACGATGACGGGCACCAATGGGGCCTGCGGTTCCGCGTGATTTCGGGCGACCCGCGCGTCGTCGGCCGGGTATATCTCGGCACCGACGGGCGCGGGCTGTTCTATGGCGATCCGGCAGGGGAGGGGAAATGAGGAACACTTTTGCAAGCGGGATCGCACTGGCGGCGCTCCTCGCCGGCACCGCCACGGCGCAGACCGCGACGCCGGTGCCGCATATCGAGAGCAGGAACGGCCGCCATGCGCTGATTGTCGACGGCGCGCCGTTCCTGATGCTGGGGGCGCAGGTCAACAACTCCAGCAACTATGCCGAGCCGCTGGCTACCGCCTGGCCTGTCCTCGATCGGATGCACGCCAACACGGTGGAAGTGCCGATCGCCTGGCAGCAGGTGGAGCCGCGCGAAGGCCAGTTCGACCTCAGCTTCCTCCAGACGCTGCTCGACCAGGCCCGCGCGCACGACAAGCGCGTGGTGCTGCTGTGGTTCGGCACCTGGAAGAACACGAGCTACAGCTACACGCCCGACTGGGTGAAGCTCGATTCGAAGCGCTTCCCGCGGATGAAGACGCGCGACGGCAAGGATCACGGCGTGCTCAGCGCGCACGGCGCCGAGACGCTGAAGGCGGACATGCGGGCCTTCGTGAAGGTGATGGAGTATCTGCGCGACCATGATCCGCAGAACACGGTCATCCTGGTCCAGCCGGAGAACGAGACCGGCAGCTACCGCAACCCGCGCGACTATTCGGCCGAGGGCAATCGGCTGTTCGCGCAGGCCATCCCTGCGGAACTCGCGAAGAAGACGGGCAAGCGCGGCACCTGGGCGCAGGCGTTCGGTACGCAGGCCGATCGCGCATTCAACAGCTGGTATGTCGCGCGCTACGTCAATGCGATCGCCGCGGCGGGCAAGGCAGTGAAGCCGCTGCCGATGTACGTCAACGCAGCACTCGCCGGCCCCTCCAACGTGTCCGATCCCGATGGCGTGGCGAGCGGCGGCCCGCAGCAGGACGTGCTCGACATCTGGAAGGCGGCCGCGCCCGCGCTCGATTTTGCGGCGCCCGACCTGTACGATCGCAGCAGCGCCAACGTCTCGCTCTATCTCGAGAAATATGCGCGGGCGGACAATGCGCTGATGGTGCCGGAGATCGGCAATGCGCGCGACTTCGCCCGCTTCTTCTACGAGGCGCTGGGGCACGGCGCGATCGGCTTCGCGCCGTTCGGCATGGATGCAACCGGCTATTTCAACTTTCCGCTCGGCGCGCGCGCGCTCGATGCGGCGACGATGGACGCCTTCGCGCTGCCCTATGGCATGCTGCAGGGGATCGCGCGCGACTGGGCACGGATCGCCTTCACCCGCCCGACCTGGGGCGTCGCCAAGCCCGATGACGACACGCCGCGCAGCACCACGCTGGGGGGCTGGCAGATCACCGCCAGCTGGGGCGAATGGCAGTTCGGCATGAAGGAATGGACCTTCCTCAAGTCCGATCCGGCGCCGTGGGGCGCGGAGAAGATCGGCGGCGTCGCGGTCGCGCAGCTTTCCGACAACGAGTTCCTGGTGGTGGGCGACCATGTCCGCGTCACCTTCTCGGCAGCGGAAGGCAGCCCGCCGAACGGCATCATGCTCCGCGCCGAGGAAGGGACGTTCGTCGACGGCACATGGCGGACGACGCGCGTGTGGAACGGCGACCAGGCCGATTACGG
This sequence comes from Sphingomonas sp., assembly GCA_030824725.1. Lineage (GTDB taxonomy): Bacteria > Pseudomonadota > Alphaproteobacteria > Sphingomonadales > Sphingomonadaceae > Sphingomonas. The sequence goes on along the minus strand of JAPJRE010000016.1, from coordinate 7,849 downwards.
GCTCAACCTGATCGATCGGCCGCAGGTTCTGAAGATCACCATGGGCCGCTATCGTTGAGCGGCAGAAATAGAAGAAACGCAGGAGGTTTGGGCATGAAGAGGGTTTGGATCGCGGCGCTGCTGGCTGGCAGCGCGATGACGTCGGCGCAGGCCGCGCAGGAAAACGGCTATAGCCGCACCGAGGGCGGCGTGGTCGTCACGCCCACCGGCGGTGCTGCCGCCAAGGTGGAAGTGACCGTCCATGGCGACGGCATCTTCCATGTCGTGGCTTTGCCCAAGGGCGTCGACACCGGCACGCTCGCGCCCAGCCTGATGGCGCCCAATCCGCCGGCCGCCGGCGCGTTCGAGGTGAGCAGCGCGAACGGCCATGTGCTGGTCAAGGCCAAGCGCGCCACCGCCGATATCGAGCTCGCCACGGGTCTGGTCCGCTTCACCGACGCCAAGGGCCGCGCGCTGCTCGCCGAATCCGGCCAGGCCGCGTTCAAGCCGGTCACCGTCGAGGGCAAGCCGTTCGTCGCGGTCAGCCAGCAGTTCAACCGCGGCACCGATGAGGGGCTGTACGGCCTGGGCCAGCACCAGAACGCGCAGATGAACTATAATGGCGAGGACGTCGAACTCGCCCAGCACAATATGGACATCGCGGTGCCGTTCGTCGTCTCGACGCGCAGCTACGGCCTGCTCTGGGATAACGCCAGCATCAGCCGCTTCGGCAATCCCAAGCCCTACACGCTGGTCGGCGAGGGGCTGAAGGTGACGAGCGGCGGCAAGCCGGGCTGGAAGGCCGAATATTTCCTCGACGGCAAGCCGGCGGTCACCCGCCAGGAAGCGACGATCAACTACCAGTATATCAAGGACCAGAAGAACTGGCCCGAGGCGGCCAAGGCGCAGACCGTCGCGGCGACGGGCGGGCAGAATACCGCGGGCAACGCGGTGCAGAAGCAGACCGTGGTGTGGACCGGCGACGTCCAGCCCGAGGTGACCGGCACCCACAAGTTCCAGCTCTACGGCTCGAGCTATTACAAGGTCTATGCCGACGGCAAGCTGGTGCTCGATCGCTGGCGCCAGAACTGGAACCCCTGGTACGCCAATTTCGATCTGCCGATGGTCAAGGGCAAGCCGGTCCAGATCCGCATCGAGTGGGAGCCCAACGCCGGCTATATGGCGCTGCTCCACAATGATCCGCTGCCCGCGCCGGACCGCCATTCGGTGTGGTTCACCAGCGAAGTGGGCCAGGCCAAGAACTATTGGTTCGTGCCCGCCGACAATCTCGACGGCGTGATCGCCGGCTATCGCCAGCTCACCGGCAAGGCCGAGATGATGCCGAAGTGGGTGTACGGCTTCTGGCAGTCGCGCCAGCGCTACGACACCGCCGCCGAGGTGACCGGCGTGGTCGACAAGTACCGTTCGCTCAACATTCCGCTCGACAATATCGTGCTCGACTGGCGCTACTGGCGCGACGACGACTGGGGCAGCCACAAGTTCGATCCGACCCGCTTCGCCGACCCCAAGGCGATGATCGACAAGGTGCACGACCAGCACGCGAACTTCATGATCTCGGTCTGGCCGAAATTCTATCCGACCACCGATACCTACAAGGAGCTGAACGCGGCGGGCGCGGTCTATCAGGGCAATCTCCGCCAGGGGAACAAGGACTGGGTCGGCCCGGGCTATGCCAACACCTTCTACGATCCCTATTCGGCCGAGGGTCGCCGCATCTTCTGGCGCCAAGTCCAGGAGCGCCTCGGCGTGCTCGGCACCGACGCCTGGTGGGCCGATGCCAGCGAGCCCGACATGCACTCGAACCTGTCGATCGAGGAGCGGATCGACACCATGGGGCCGACCGCGATCGGTCCGGCCGAGCAGTATTTCAACAGCTACCCGCTGATGAACGCGCGCGCCTTCTTCGAGGGCTGGCGCAGCTTCAAGCCCGATGTGCGGCCGTTCCTGCTCACCCGCTCGGGCTTCGGCGGGCTGCAGCGCTACGGCGCGGCGATCTGGTCGGGCGACGTGGCGACCCGCTGGTATGATCTGCGCGCGCAGATCTCGGCGGGTGTGAACGCCTCGATGTCGGGCATTCCCAACTGGACGCACGACATTGGCGGCTTCGCGGTGGAGCCGCGCTTCGAGACCAAGAACCCCAAGCCGGAAGACCTCGCCGAATGGCGCGAGCTCAACCTGCGCTGGTTCCAGTTCGGTGCGTTCAGCCCGCTGTTCCGCAGTCACGGCGAGTTCCCGTACCGCGAGATTTACGAGATTTCGCCCGAAGGCTCGCCGATGCGCGCTTCGATGGTCTGGTACGATCAGCTCCGCTACCGCCTGATGCCGTACATCTACACGCTGGGCGCCGACACCTATATGAAGGACGGCAGCATCATGCGGGGCATGGCGATGGACTTCCCGTCCGATGCCAAGGCGCGGACGATCGACGACCAGTATCTGTTCGGCGAAGCCTTCCTCGTCGCGCCGGTCACCGCGTACAAGGCGCGCAGCCGCACCGTCTACTTCCCCGGTACCGGCACCTGGTACGACTTCGCTACCGCCAAGACCTATCGCGGCGGCACCGTCGCCGGGATCGCCGCACCGGCCGAGCGCATGCCGCTGTTCGTCAAGGCGGGCGCGATCGTGCCGATGGGCCCGGTGACGCAATATGTCGACCAGCAGCGCGATGCGCCGCTGACGATCACCGTCTATGCCGGCGCGAACGGCCAGTTCTCGCTCTACGAGGATGACGGCCGCAGCGAGCAGTACAAGAGCGGCGCGTTCAGCCGTATCCCGCTGACCTATGACGACAAGGCGGGCACGCTGACCATCGGCGCACGCGAGGGCAAGGGCTGGGCAGGCATGCCCGCGGCCCGCAGCTTCCGCGTGAAATGGGTCAGCGCCGGCAAGCCCGTCACCGATGACGGTGGCTTTGACACCGAAGTGCGGTATCAAGGTGGTACTGTCGTGGTTCAGCGGAGGTAATAATGATCAGATCAGGGTGGCGGCGTCGCGGGGTTCTGGCGGGGCTTGCCGCCCTGCCGGCGGTCGCGCGGGCGCAGATGACGGCGCAGGGCCCGGTACAGCCCAACTGGCCGTCGCTGGTGGCGAACTACCGCTACCCTGACTGGTTTCGCGATGCGAAGTTCGGGATCTGGTCGCACTGGGGGCCGCAATCGGTGCCCGAGCAGGGCGACTGGTACGGGCGGCACATGTACATCCAGGGCCATCCGGCCTCGGACTTTCATCGCAAGGCCTATGGCCACCCCGCCGATGTCGGCTTCATGGAGGTCCAGAACCGCTGGACCGCCGAGCGCTGGGACCCCGAGGCGCTGATGCGGCGCTATGTGAAGGCAGGCGCGAAATATTTCGTGTCGCTCGCCTGCCATCACGACAATCTCGACTGCTATGACAGTGCGCATCACGGCTGGAACAGCCTGCGCGTCGGCCCCAAGCGCGACGTGGTCGGCACCTGGGAGAAGGTGGCGCGCGCGCACGGGCTTCGCTTCGGCGTTTCCAACCATGCCGCGCACGCCTGGCACTGGTTCCAGACCGCCTATGGCTATGACCCGGAGGGCCCGCGCAAGGGCGAACGCTACGATGCCTTCCGCCTGACCAGGGCGGACGGCGCGGGCACATGGTGGGAGGGGCTCGATCCGCAGCTGCTCTACACCGGCAAGCACATCGTCGCCCCCGACGGCATCGATACGATGCAGGCGATGGGCAAGTGGCACGAGCAGAATGACGGGCAATGGGTCGAGCACGGCCCGGCCGGCGACGCCGCCTATGCGACCCGCTGGCTGCAGCGCCAGGTCGACCTGGTCACCAAATACCAGCCCGATCTCTGCTATTTCGACGATTACGAGCTGCCCTTCGGCCCCATCGGGCTGGCCGCCGCGGCCGATTACTACAACCGCTCGATCGCGAAGCACGGCAAGATCGACGTGGTGCTCAACGCCAAGCAGCTCAAGCCCTATGCGCGCTTCGGGCTGGTGCAGGATGTCGAGCGCGGCTTCGCCGACCGGCTGTGGGACGAGCCCTGGCAGACCGACACCTGCCTGGGCGACTGGTTCTACAAGCGCAGCCTCTACACCGAAAAGCGCTACAAGTCGGCCAACGACGTGCTCCAGCGGCTGGCCGACGTGATCTCGAAGAACGGCAACCTGCTGCTCTCGGTGCCCCAGCGCGGCGACGGATCGATCGATTCGGAAGAGGAGCGCATCCTCGACGATCTCGGCGCCTGGATGGCGGTGAATAGCGAGGCGGTATTCGGCACCCGGCCGTGGCGCAGCTATGGCGAGGGGCCGACGCAGCTCGCCGCGGGCATGCAGAACGAGGACGGCTTCAAGGGCTTCACCGAGCGGGACGTGCGCTTCACCACCAAGGGCGACACGCTGTACCTGTTCTTCCTCAAGGCGCCGAGCGCGCCGGTGACGGTGCAGGCGCTGGGGCTGAAGGCGGGCCGGGTGGCGCGGGCGCGGCTGCTGGGCGGCGGCGACGTGCCGTTCCGCCAGTCGGCGGCGGGGCTGACCGTGACGCTACCCAGGGGGCTCGGCACGGTGCCGGTGGTGCGGATCGACGGCCTGCGGCGGGCATAAAGGGCGGCTCCTCCCACCAATCGTCATCCCGGCGGAAGCCGGGATCCATTGGGGTCTCCGTTTTGGCTCCTGCTGCGCCGTACAGGCGAATGGATCCCGGCTTTCGCCGGGATGACGTTGTTTGGATATGTCTCGGAAAAGCCTCGCCAGCGACGGAGCCCGTGCGGGCAAATTCTTCTATCAGAAGGGGAAAATGGTGCTGCCGGCGAGGATTGAACTCGCGACCTCAGCCTTACCAAGGATGCGCTCTACCACTGAGCTACGGCAGCACTGTTTTCCAACCGCGGCGACCAGCGCCGTGCGGGAGGGGCCTATTTGCTTGGAGACCCGTGATTGTCAACCCGCATCCTGCCGGTTTATCGCTTTTCGCATGAAGGATGTGGATAAGCAGGCCCGACTGGCCGAAAAACTGCGCGAAAACCTGCGGCGGCGGAAAGCCCAGGCGCGCGGGGTGAAGGCGGGGGGGGCCGGGCAGGGAACGGAAGTGCCCCCCGAATCGGCGGACTGAACGATCCTCCCCGTTTCGGGGAGGATCTTTTACATCACCCGATCGGCGCGCACTTGGCTTCGAGCCAGGCCCGCTCGGCGCCCTCCAGCTGCGGGCCGACGATCGCCAGCACCTCGGCATGGTAGGCATCGAGCCACGCCCGCTCCTCGGGGCTGAGCAGCTCGGGCAGGATCAGGCTGCGCTCGATCGGCGCGAAGGTGAGCGTCTCGAACGCCAGCATCGGCTTGTCGCCGCCGGGGATCGTCCGCTCGATAATGTGGACCAGATTTTCGATACGGATGCCGTATTCGCCCGCCTTATAGTAACCCGGCTCGTTCGAGAGGAACATGCCCGCCCGCAGCGGCTCCAGCGCCTGGCCGCCCGGATAGGAGGGCGGGGCGATACGCTGCGGCCCCTCGTGCACCGAAAGATAGGCGCCGACGCCGTGGCCGGTGCCATGGGCGAAATCGAGCCCCGCTTCCCAGAGCGGCCGCCGCGCGAAGCCGTCGATCTGGGCGCCCGTCGTACCGTCGGGGAAGATCGCGGTGGCGATGGCGATATGGCCCTTGAGCACGCGGGTGAAGCGGTCCTTCATCTCGTGGCTGGCGTCGCCCACCGGCATCACGCGGGTGACGTCGGTAGTGCCATCGTCATATTGCCCGCCCGAATCGATCAGGAACAGCTGGCCGCGTTCGACCGGCAGGCTCGATTCGTCGGTGACCTTGTAGTGCGGGATCGCGCCGTTGGGACCGGTGGCGGAGATGGTGTCGAAGGACAGGTCCTTGAGCCGGCCCGTCGCCTCGCGGAACGCGCGCAGCTTGTCCGCCGCCGACATCTCGGTGAGGCCGCCCTGCGGTGCGGTTTCCTCGAACCATTTGAGGAAGCGGCTGAGCGCGGCGCCGTCGCGCGCCTGCGCGGCCTTGTGCCCGGCAACCTCGGCGGGGTTCTTGATCGCCTTGGCAAGGATCACCGGGTCGCGCAGCGCCACCACGGTGGCGCCGCCGGCTTCCAGCCCGTCAAAGATCGCCGACACCGCCGTGCCCGGATCGGCGACGACGCGCTTGCCCGCGAAGCCGCCCAGCGCCGGTGCGAAGGCCGCGCGGTCCTGGATGCGCACCGCGTTGCCGAGATGCTGGCGCACCGCGTCGGTCACCTTTTCGGGCGCGACGAACAGGTCGGCGGTGCCGTCGGCATGGATCACCGTATAGGCGAGCGCGACCGGCGTGTGGGTCACGTCGTCGCCGCGGACGTTGAAGGTCCAGGCGATCGAGTCGAGCGCGGCGATCACCACCGCGTCGGCATGGCGCGCCTGGAGCCAGTCGGCGATCTCGGCGCGCTTGGCGGCGGAGGACTTGCCCGCCAGCGCCTCGTCGAGCACCGTGAGCGGCGCGTCGGAGGGGCGCGGCTGGTCGGCCCAGACCGCGTCGATCGGGTTGCGACGGACGGGGACGAGCGTCGCGCCTTTCTCGGCCAGCGCCTTGCGCGCTTCTTCCACCCAGGCGCGGGTGTGCAGCCAGGGATCATAGCCGATGCGGCCGCCGTTCGGGGTGTGTGCGCCCAGCCAGTCGGCGACGCTGGTCGCCGGCACGCCAACATAGTCCCACTGCTCGGCCGAGACCTGCTGGCGGACCTGCAGGGTGTAGCGCCCATCGGTGAAGATCGCGGCTTCCTGCGGCAGCACCACCGCGGTGCCGGCGGAGCCCTGGAAGCCGGTCAGCCAGGCGAGCCGCTGGGCATAGGCGCCGACATATTCGGACATGTGCTCGTCGGTGAGCGGCACGACGAAGCCGTCGAGCGCGTCCTGCGCGAGTTGCGCGCGAAGGGCGTTCAGACGATCGGCATAGCTGGACATACGCGTACTTCCTGCATCTTCGGGGGCGGCGCGGGTCGCGCCGCGGGATGGCCGATTTCTGGCCGATGCAGGCAGCTTTGGAAAGGGGCGGGACCGGGGCCCGCCCCTTCGATCGTTCAGCGGCGGACGCGGACGTAGGTGCAGCGGTCCTTCGCGGTGATCGTGCGATCGATCGCGCGGCCGCCCAGCGCACCGGCGACACCGCCGGCCGCTGCACCGAGCAGGCCGCCGCCGACCACCGCCGGGCCGGCGAGCGCACCGGCGACGCCGCCGGCGATCAGCCCGGCTTCGCCCTTGGATTTGCGGCACTTCTTCACGACGCGATAGTTGCGGCTGGACTTGGACTTGCCTTCGTAGCGCGTCTGGGCACTCGCGGTGCCGATCGGCATCGCGACCGGCATGGCGAGGGCGAAGGCGGTGAGGATGGCGATTGTCTTACGCATGGTCGGACCCCATTTTTCGGTTCGTGTTCGATGCGCATCAATGTGCCATGCCGCATTTCGGTTGCATGAACCCGCAGCGACGGGGGCAGATCCGATGATCTCCGGGCGCTCCCGGGCGCGCGGCGCGGCCGCGGCGATCGCGGTGGAGGCGCTGCTGGCGGCGCTGCTGTTCGCCGGGCTGCGGACGCAGACGGTGGTGCGTGACGATCCGGCGGCAAACCTGCTGAGCTTCGACGTGCCGCCGCCTCCGCCGCCGCCCGCGGCCGAGCCGGCCAAGCGGCGCGCCGCGCCCAAGGCCGAAGGCGCGTCGGCGCCGCCCAACCGCGTCTCCAGGGCGACCGAGGTCGTCGCACCGCCACCGCCGATAGTGCTTCAGCCGCCGCCGCTGGTGACCGCGCCCAAGCCTGCCATTGCCAGCGATTTGTCCTCCGGCGCAGCGCCGGCGGCGGGGCCGGGGACCGGTGCGGGCGGGGAGGGCGATGGCACCGGC
>JAPJRE010000349.1 GCA_030824725.1 Sphingomonas sp. | reverse complement strand
GCCGATCCGAATGCGGTGGGCCAGGCCTCGTTCCTAGACTGCTGGATGGACCGCCACATCCACCCGGCGCGCTGGACAAACATGGCCGGCACGGCGCGGGACGGCACCAAGACCGCCATCTTCCGTGCCGAGGATTCGCGCTTCTCGGAGATCGGCTCGCACGGCCCAGGCGCGGCCCGCGTCGTGACACCGCTCTGGGACGGCAAGCTCACGATCGAGACCGTGCGTGTGCGCCTCTTCGAGGGGTGGCACCCGGGGAAATAGGCCGCACCTGCGGCAAGCAGCTGCCGGGCGCGCCGAAATGGATGAACAAGACCGTCGCGACCGTCTCCGGAGACCCCTTCGAGGCACAGCTGATCGGCGATTTCGTCGGCCGGCGCTGTCGCGCAACGGCACCAACCTCACCGACGAGAAGGGCCAGTCGTCGCTTTCGATCGTTTCGGCGACCAACAGCTGGTCCGCCTATCCGACCCCGTCGCGCCAGCGGTTCCTCACCTTCTCGGCCGGCTATTGAAGACGCGCAGCCAGCGTCGGCCCCGGTTTGCGGCAGGGCAACCGCATATGCCCCAAACATGCCGTCATCCCCGCGAAGGCGGGGATCCATTGCCGCTGATGCCAGGGTTCTTTCCCCCCGCGGCGAGGGCAATGGATTCCCGCCTTTGCGGGAATGCGATGGATTTCTTGAAGCCGCAGACCATTGGCTTTCTATGCGATAGCCTGCGGCTTGCGGGGAGGATCGACGGCGCCAGCACGCCCGAAGCTCCCCTGCCGAAGGGCCCCGCGGGCTTTACTTGCCCGCGCCCGGCCGCTCGATCTTGAACGCCTTCGGCGGCGTGGCGCCCATCAGGTTCTCGACGAAATAGTCCCACCGGCGGCGCATCATGTAGCTCGATTGGTCGCCATAGCCGTGCCTTGCGCGCGGGAACAGCACCAGGTCGAAGTCCTTGTTCGCCTTCTGCAGCGCATCGACGACCAGCAGCGTCGAGGAAACGGGCACGTTGTCGTCGAGCATCCCGTGCGCCAGCATCAGCTTGCCCTTCAGGTTCTTGGCAATGTCCTGATTGGCCTGCAGGTCGTAGTTGGTCTTGTCGCCGTTGCGCTCCAGCAGCCCGAGATACTTTTCGTAATAGTCGTCCTCATAGTTGCGATTGTCGTGGTTGCCGCTCTCGGCGATCCCGACCTTGAAGAAATCGGGATAGAGGAACATCGCGGCCGCGGTCGCATTGCCGCCGCCCGAATGCCCCCAGATACCCACGCGATCGAGGTCGATCCACGGATTGCGGGTGGCCAGATCCTGGATGCCGGTCATCTGGTCCGGGACGGCCTGCTTGCCCATGTCGCGATGGTAATAGTCCTGGAAGGCCTTCGAGCGACGCGGCGTCCCCATGCCGTCGATCTCCACCACGGCGAAGCCCAGCTGCGCCAGCGCGCCCGCATCGCCCGAGGATGCGGAGAATTGCCGCGAGGGGATCGTGCCCGTGAACGGGCCCGGATAGACATAGTCGATGACCGGGTATTTGCGCTGCGGATCGAGCCCCGCCGGCTTGAACAACAGGCCGTGGCACAGCGTCTTGCCGTCGCTGCACTTCACGGCGATGCTTTCCGGCGCCTGCCAGCCCGCCGCGCGCAGGCGCGTCACGTCGCCCTTCGCCAGCGTCGTGACCAGCGATCCGTCGGCGCGGCGCAGCACGGCGGTCTGCGGTTCCTGCGGCGTCGAATAGATGTCGACGAAATAGCGCCCGTCGCTGGACGGGATCGCGATATGGTCCTGCTTTTCGGGGGTCAGCAGCCTGGGTTTGCCGCCCTTCAGGTCGATCGCATAGATGCTGCGATAATAGGGATCCGTGCCGGCCTCGCGCCCGACGCCGGCGACCAACATCCTGCCGCTGCGCTCGTCAATATAGACCGGGTGGTCGACATTCCACTGCCCCTGGGTCACCTGCCGCACGAGCCTGCCGGTGCTGGCGCTGTACAGATAATAATGGCCCCAGTCGTCGCGCTGCGACCACCACAGGATCTCGCCGCGCTCGGAAAGATAGCGCCAGTTGATCCCTTCGTCATTGTAGCCGCTGTCGAACCAGGTCGGCACGGTCTCGGTGAAGACGTCGCGCACCGCACCGCTGGTCGCGTCGGCGATGCGGACCGTCTCGACCTTGTGGTCGCGGGAGGTCGAGACGAAGGCGAGCGTCTTGCCGTCCTTCGCCCATTGCATGTCCTGCGGCCCGTCGCCGCACACCACGTCGTCGCACAGCGAGGAGCGATGCGGATCGGCCGGCATCTTCAGGCGGATCACCTGTGCCGCATCGACGTCGACGATGACGCGCTGGATCTGGATGATCGCCTTGTCGCCGACGAACGGGTATTTCCACGTCTCGACCTTCGAATGGCCGACCTGGGTCGTGGTGGTGGAAAAGTCCGCCACCGCGCGCTGGTCCTGCTGGAAGGTCGCCAGCTTCCGGGAATCGGGCGACCAGATCACGATCGCCCGATCGGAATGCTTCCAGCCGGCATTATCGGTCGCGTAGCCGAAATCCTGCACGCCGTCGGTGGTCAGCTGCCGCTCCGCCCCGGTTGCCATGTCGCGGACCCACAGGTTCCAGTCGCGCACGAAGGCGGCGCGCTTGCCGTCGGGAGAGAGCACCGCGTCGGCCGGGCCGCCGCGCTGGGCCAGATGGCCTGACACCTGCCCGGCGGTCGGCGCCGCGGTTTCCTTGCAGCCATAGGGCTGCGTCAGCGCGCACGCATATCGCTTGCCGCCGATACGCAGGATCGCGCTGTTCGCGGCGAGATCCGGCTCGAAGCCCTCGACATAGAGCTTCGTCGCGTCCTGCTCCTTGAACCCGGCGGCATTCAACGATGCGAGCAGCGCCTTGGTGTCGAAGGCCGGTGCCTTGCCGCCCTTGGCGGCATCGACCAGCAGGATCGTCGGCACGCCATGGTCGGTGTCGACATACCAGAAATGCCGCGCATCCACCCAATGCGCCGCGCGCACCACATGGTCGACCAGGGGGGCCGTCCACGGGCCCAGCTGGTGGGTGGCGCGCGTGTAATCGGCTTCGGTCACCGTCGGCCGCTGTTGCGCGGTCGCCGTGCCGGCGGTCAGGGAAGCCAGGAGGCAGCAGGCGATCAGACGCATCGAGGGACTTTCCGCAGAAATGGATTGGACGATCCGCGAAAAGGATGGTCGTCGGCTCGTCATTCCCGTCGCTCGCCCCCACGCGGCCCCGTTGCGGCGCAAGCGGGCGTGGCTTGTATGCAGGCCGGTAGCAGCGTTCGCAATAGCCACCGCCTCGAATGGCGGAACGGGGGTGTGGCCGCAGGCGGAGAGCGGCGAGGCAATGCAAACAGCATGGGCGTGTCCCCCCCCACAACCAGCGAAGACGCCGGACGATGGACGGACGACCCGCAACTCAACTGTTGTAGCCGATCGATACACCCGGTACGTTCCTGCCCGGGGATGAGGGGAACAGTGATGAATGCGTTGCGCCTGCAGAACGTGGTCAAGCGCTTCGGCGACTTCACGGCGGTGGCGGATCTGAGCTTTTCGGTCGCGGCCGGGGAAGTGTTCGGATTTCTGGGCGGCAACGGCGCCGGCAAGACGACCTCGCTGCGGATGGTGCTGGACATCCTGCGGCCCGATGCCGGCAGCATTTCGGTGCTCGGCCGGGCGCCGGGGCGCGGCAACAGCGCGCTGCTCGGCTTCCTGCCCGAGGAGCGCGGCCTCTATCGCTCGATGACCGCGCTCGACACGATCGTCTATTTCGGACGGCTCAAGGGCATGCCCCCCACGGACGCGCGCGCCGAGGGCAAGGTGCTGCTCGAACGCTTCGGTCTTGCCGAATTCGCCAAGACCTCGGTCGACAAGCTTTCCAAGGGCATGGCGCAGAAGGTCCAGCTCGCCACGGCGGTGGTCAACAAGCCGCAGCTGCTGCTGCTCGACGAACCCTTTTCGGGCCTCGACCCGGTCAATCAGGGCTTGCTCGAGGACGAGATCGTCGGCGCCGCCAAGGGCGGCGCGGCGGTCGTCTTCTCCACCCATGTCATGCAGCATGCGGAGCGGCTGTGCGATCGCCTGCTGCTGCTCGCACGCGGGCGCAAGCTGTTCGAGGGCACGCAGGACGCGGCCCGCGCCACGCTGCCGGTGGAGATCCAGCTCGCCGCGCAACGCTCGCCGGAAGGGCTGCCCGGCGTGATCGCGGCACATGCCCTTGGCAGCGAGGGCGCGTGGCAGGAATGGACGGTGCGCCTGCAGCCCGGCCATGATCCCGGCGACCTGCTGGAATATTGCACGGCACAGGGCGTTGCGCTGCGCCGGTTCGAGCAGCGCCGCGCCAGCCTGCACGAGGTCTTTCTCC
>JAPJRE010000348.1 GCA_030824725.1 Sphingomonas sp. | reverse complement strand
GTCCGACCCTCAGATTCGTAGTCTGATGCTCTATCCAGCTGAGCTACGGGCGCCTGGTGGAGGCGAGCCTTTAGAGGGCGACCGGCGGGAGCGCAACCCCGTTGCGCCAAGTTTTCCACAGGCATATGGCGGGCCCATGCGATCGCTTCCCCTTCTCGCCGCCGGCGCCGTGCTGCTGGCCGGCTGCGCCCAGCCCGGCACGCGCTACCCCTCGCTGCTTCCGCGCGCCAATGAAGGGCTGAATTTCACAGAGCCGGAGCGCCCGACGCCGCAACCTGCGCCCGATGCGGCGTTCGACGCACGCATTGCCAAGCTGGTCGCCGCCGTCGATGCCGCCGATGGCGACTTCCAGCGCGCGGCGAAGGATGCCGACGCCAAGGTCGCCCGCGCCCGCGGGCTGGCGGCCGGCTCCAGCCCCTGGCTCGATGCACAGACCGCGCTCAGCGTGCTCGACGGCCTGCGGTCACGCTCCGCCCTTGCCCTGGCCGACCTGGACCAGCTCCGCATCGAGCGCGCCCAGAGCGGCGCGCCCGACTATCCGGCGCTGCAGGCGGCAATGGAGCGCGCGAGCGGCATCGTCGCCGCGGAGGAAAGCCGCGCACGCGCGCTGGAGACGGCGATCGCCCCCAGCTGATCGCGGTCAGGGCTTGGCCGCCTCCTTCGCCGGTGCCGCGTTGGCGGCCACCGGAGTCGGGGTCGGGGTAGGCGCCGGCGGCGGGCCCTTGGCGATCGTGGCGGTCAGCGTCGTTGCGTCGGCGCAGGTGGCCTTGCAGATCGTCTTGATCTTGGCGAGGTTGTCCTTCGCCCGAGTCATCGCGCCCTTGGCGACCATCGCCTCGCCCTGGCCGCGCAGCGCCGTCAGGTCGTTGGGGTCGAGCTTCAGCGCCTCGCCATAGAAGCGGATCGCCTTGCCCGGCAGGCTCTGCGCCCGGGCGATATCGGCCAGCAGGACGAACGCCTGGCGGTTGCGCGGGTCGACGGCCAGCGCGCTTTCCAGCAGATCGTTGGCGCCGCCGAGATTGCCCGCGGCCTGCGCGCTACGGGCCTGACGCACCAGCTCGACCGAGCGGGGATCGAGCTGGCTGTCCGGCCGCTGCGCGCTCAGGCTGGTCGAAACCGTCAGCACCAAAAGGGCCGCCGCCACCGAGATCGTCGTGAACCGCATCAACATCTCCGAAACTCCATGCCAAGGAGCTAGCATTGCCGCTGCAGCTTCGCGACAAAAAACCCGTCGGTCGTGTCATGGTGCGGCGTCAGCCGCAGCCCTTCGCCCCGCGCCCGCCCGGCCGGCGACTCCAGCCGAAGCGGCGCCCAGCCGGCATGCGCGGCAAGGAAGCGGTCCACCTGCCCCGCCCCCTCGGCATCGAGCAGCGAACAGACGATGTGCACCAGCGCCCCGCCGGGCCGCACCAGCCGCGCGGCGACGTCGAGCAGATGCGCCTGGGTATCGACATAGCGGTCGAGCTGCGCCGCGGTGAGCCGCCAGCGTGCCTCGGGATTGCGCCGCCAGGTGCCGGTCCCCGAACAGGGCGCATCGACGACGACGAGATCGGCCTGCTCGCGCAGCGCCGCAAGCCGTTCGGCCTCGCGACCGGGATCGAGCAGCATCGTCTCCGCGATGCTAACGCCCGCGCGTTCGGCGCGCGGCATCAGCCGGGAGAGGCGCGGCCGATCGACGTCGCAGGCAAGGATCCTGCCCTGATTCTCCATCGCCGCAGCCAGCGCCAACGTCTTGCCACCGCCGCCAGCGCAGAGGTCGATCACCGTAATACCCGGCGCCGCACTTGCCAGCGCACTGACCAGCTGGCTGCCGGCATCCTGCACCTCGAATGCGCCCTCGGCATAGGCCGCGCTGCGATCGACGGGCGTATCCTCGGGCAGCCGGAGCGCATCGGGCGCGAAGGCGAGCCGCTCGGCGCCGTCGAACAGCGCCGCGACGGTGTCGGGCGTCGTCTTCAGCCGGTTGACCCGCAGGTCGAGCGGGGCGCGGCCGAGCAGCGCCGCCCGCTCCGCCCCATCGAGCCCCGAAGCCTCGAACGCCGCCTCCAGCCATGCCGGGGCGACGCCCGGCACCGCCACCGGCTCGCCCTCGGCAATCATGGCAGGCCCATAGCCCGAGCCGTCGAACAGGGGCGCCAGCGCGGGCTGTGCCTGCGCCACCGCCAGCATCGCCGCCCGGCCAGACACCGGGATCTCGCCGCAAAGCCGGATCGCGTCATAGACCAGCGCCCGCACCGCGCGGCGATCCTTCGATCCGGCGAAACGCCGCTCGGCGAACCAGCGCGCGAGGATCACATCGGCGGCGGCGCCCCGATTGCGCGCCGCCGCGAGGATCAGGTCGAGCAGATCGATGGCCATTTGGACGCGCGCGGAAGGAGTCATCCCGGAAGCGCTAGGCCCATTGCGGGACGATTGCAAAGCCACCCAACCAGGCTTTGGGTTTCAGATGGATAGCATATCGCGACAGATGTTTGTAAACGATCCCATGCGCATAGGGTGCGCTTGGGGATCGGGGGATCAGGTTCGGTGCGCAGCCCGGCCGCTTTTGTGCTGTTTCACATCCTGGTGATGACGCTGCTGTGCGCGACGATGGCGCCGGCGGGCGCCTCCGCGACGCCGATCAACGGCAATGTCCGGCTCTGCCACGCCGTTGCTCCGGCGGGAGCCGACGACTCGATTCTACCGCGGCTGTCGTTCGCCTGCGACGGCGAGCCGCAAGGCTATCAGGCGGCGAGCCTCTGGCTGCGCTTCGATCTGCGCGCCAATCAGCGTGGCGGCGAAGCGAAGACGCTGCTCGTCCACAATACGCGGTTCGATCGGCTCGCCGTCCGCTTCGACTATGCCGATGGCACGTCCGAGACGCAGCGGGTGCGCAGCGGTGCCTTTGGCAGCCATTGGCGACCCGGCGCGCAAATCGCCTTCCGGCCGCAGAACGGCGGCGCGGAACTGGTGCGCCTCACCCTGCGGATCGACCGCCTGACCAGCTATCCGCTGCTGCGGATGCGGCTGGTCGATGCCGGGGAAGCCGATCTCGAGACGACGATCCTGGCGGCGATGATCGGGGCAGCGCTTACCCTGTTGCTGGCGGGCGCGCTGTACAACCTGTCGCTCGCCACGGGCGTGCGCCGGCAATATCTCGCCTGGCAAGGCGCATGGGCGGCCACCGTCTTCCTGTGGGGAACCACCTGGTCGCAATTCGGGCTGCTGCTGGCACCGGGCCTCGCTGGCACGCTGGCGGCACAGCTTTCCACCGCCTTTTCGGTGGTGTCGATCCCGTTCGCCGCGCTCAGCGTCGCAACCGCGCTGGGGCCAGGCATGGCACCTCGCATGCTCAAGGCGCTTTCGCTGGTGCTCGCAGGGGCAGTGCTGCTGCTCGGCATCCCGGCGTCGCTGATCCGCGGCCCCATGCTCGACGTCCTCGCCCCGCTCTTGTCCACGGCGGTGCTCGGCACGCTGGGCTGTGCGATGCTGTGCCTCGCCTGGGGAATCCGCCGCGGCAGCCCGGAGGCGCGCGATCTGCTCGGTGCCTGGGCAATTCCCTCGGCGGCGCTCGCGCTGACCCAGCTGGTCGACATCGGCGGCGCCTTGTGGGGCGGCGGGGCGCAGATCCTGGTGCTGTTCGCCTCGGCCTGGCAGACGATCTGGCTGTCGATCGCCGCCAGCCGTCGGCTGGCCAAGCTGCGCACCGAGCGCGATCTCGCCCGTGCGGCAGAGGCGCGCGCCAGCCAGCTCGCCGAACGCGATCCGCTTACCGGCATCCGCAACCGCCGCGGCTTCGTCGGCATCTCCGAAGCGTTGATCCAGGCTGCGACGGCCGATGGGGCCACGATCGCCCTGCTGCTGATCGATGTCGACCATTTCAAGCGGATCAACGACGAGCATGGCCATGATGCCGGCGACGTGGTGCTGTGCACCATCGCCACCCGGCTGGCCCGCTGGGAGGGGCCGATGTGCGCGGTCTCCCGGCTGGGCGGCGAGGAGTTCGCGATGATGGTCGCGCATCTATCCGGCCAGGCGCTGGTGCGCTTCGCCGATCATGTGCGCCAGGAAATCGCCGCCTGCGATCATCGCGGGGTGCTCGGGGAGCAACGGGTGACGGTGAGCATCGGCATTGCCGAGGCACGAGATGGCGACGCGCTCACCAATCTGTACCGGAATGCGGACCGCGCGCTGTACAGCGCCAAGCGCAGCGGCCGGAATCGCGTCTGCCGCGCCCGCGGGGAGCCCGAGGGCATGCCGGCCGCGCAGGATCAGGATCCCGCGGCGGCCGGCCCGACCAGTCAGCGCGTCGGGTAGTTGGGCGCCTCGCGGGTGATCGTCACGTCATGGACGTGGCTTTCCTTGAGGCCCGCATTGGTGA
>JAPJRE010000347.1 GCA_030824725.1 Sphingomonas sp. | reverse complement strand
CAACACCTCCACTTTGGCACATCGATGCCGTCGGGGGGCGTCCACCCCATCAGCTGTTGTCACAATCTGACATCAACGGCCCGGCCGTGGGATGACTGGCACTGGTTGCAGGCAGTCCTCCCAGTCGGCTGCCGTGATCAGCAAATATTTCTTGAGGCCGCGCTCATGGGGAGCGAGTCTGGGCTTTCGCAGTGCGCGAATTAGCGCCGCTCCAAATCTTCAACTGGAAACTGGGAGTGAAATCACGAAGGAAGCTCCCGCCAACGACGATAGCTCTAGGTCGATACCTCCCCGGTGTGCGTCAAGCAGCGATCGCAGAATCGGAAGACCTAGGCCGGTTCCACCATCAGCGCGACGCGTGGTAAAGAAGGGCTCGAAGATGCGGTGGCGGTCGCCCGGGGGCACGCCCGGCCCATCGTCAGACACGATCATTTCCACGCAGTGTGCCGCCTGCCGAACTTCGATCATCACGCGCGAGGCGCCCGCTTGGCGGCTATTTTCGACCAACCCTACCAGCACAGTCTCCAGCACGCTGCGCGGCACGGCTACAGGCGGAACATCGGCCACCGAGAGGTGTACGGCGAGCGCGGCGCCTTCATCGGCATAGGCGTCAGCGGCGCAGCGCATTACGTCGATAACGTCGGCACGCGCCCCCTCCTCTGGCGTCGCCATGTCCGCCCGCGCCAGATCGAGCAGCCGGCTGACGAGCAGATTGAGCCGGGCCGCGTCGCCGGCGATATTGGAGAGGAAGCGCTCGCGATCCGCGGCGGCCATGTCGCCATGATCCTGCAGCAGCTCGACTGCGCCGCGGATGCCAGCCAGCGGCGTCTTGAATTCGTGGCTGACGGCGTGGGCGAAGTCGCGCAGGTAGCGCGAGCGCCGCTCGATCGCCTCGGCCATGCTGCCAAAGTCGCGGTACAGCGCCTGGATCTCGATCGCGGCGGTCGTGGGGGCCTCCGGCACCGCCCCGCCCCCCTTTGCGACGGCGCGGGTCGCCTCGCCGAGCGCTTCCACCGGCCGGACAATGCCGCGCGACAATAAGCCGCTCAGCACCACCAGCGTGGCGAAGATCACGACAATGCCGAACAGGATCTTGCCGCGATCCTCATAGATGCCGACGAACAACGCGCGCGGCGAGCGCGCCAGCAGCAGCACCCCAAACACCCGGCCGTCAACGACGATCGGCCGCGCATGGTGGAGGCGCAGGTCGGAGGCGCGGCTCAGCCACTCGAGCGCGTAATGCGGCCGGTAGGCGCCATTGCGGCGCAGCGTCGTCACCGCGCGACCAGCCAGCGCCGCCTGCAGTTCCGGCATCGCGCCATAGGCCAGGCGGGCATCGCCGCCTGCAAGAATGCGCCCTTGGGGGTCGAGTAACTGGATCGACGCGAGCGTCGTGTTTGCCGTCGCACGGAGGACAGGGGCCAAGCGCGTTGCCCAAGCACGCGTCTCGGGATCGGTCGAGCCCTGTCGGGATACGGCTGCCGGGCGCTCAGGAAGGACCGTGGTCAGGCGCAGGTCGAGCGTGGACGCACTGGGCATGGCGGCCATGCTCGCCGGCATCCCGTGCGCACTAGGCCATTCGGCAGCGCCCGCCGCCGCCAGTGCCGCGCTCTGCGCGATCAACGCCGCCTCGGTCTGGCGCAGCAGGCTGTTCTCATAGACCCGCAGGAACAGCGCGCCGAAGCCCGGCAAGGCCGCCACGAACACGAAAGTCAGCAGCAGGATCGTGCGAAGCCGCAGGCGCGGACCGTGGTCAGGCGCAGGTCGAGCGTGGACGCACTGGGCATGGCGGCCATGCTCGCCGGCATCCCGTGCGCACTAGGCCATTCGGCAGCGCCCGCCGCCGCCAGTGCCGCGCTCTGCGCGATCAACGCCGCCTCGGTCTGGCGCAGCAGGCTGTTCTCATAGACCCGCAGGAACAGCGCGCCGAAGCCCGGCAAGGCCGCCACGAACACGAAAGTCAGCAGCAGGATCGTGCGAAGCCGCAGGCGCGGCCAATGGCGCCGCACGACCGCCTTGAACCGCGCGATCATCCCGCCCCGCAGGTGCCGAGCCGATAGCCGATCCCGGCGCGGGTCTCGATCACGTCCTCCGCACCGATCCGCGCGAACTTGCCCCGCAGGTTGCGGATGTGGCTGTCGATCGTGCGATCGGTGATGGCGAAGCCCGGCCCGTGCAGCCGATCGATGATCGCATCGCGGCTGAACACCTTCGAGGGCATCGCCGCCAGCGTGCGCAGGATACCGAACTCGGTGACGGTGAGAGGCACCGCCTCTCCTGCCCAGCTCGCCTGCCAGCCATCGGGATCGAGCGTCAGGCGTCCGTGCTGGAGCGGTCCGGCCGCCGCCGCGACGTCCGGCGGGCGGCTGCCCACCCGCCGCAAGATCGCCATCACCCGCGCCACCACCTCGCGCGGCGAGAAGGGCTTCACGACATAGTCGTCCGCGCCGAGCTCGATGCCGAGGACGCGGTCGATCTCGTCGTCACGGCTCGACAGGAACAGGATCGGCAGATCGCCACCGGCGCGGAGCCGCCGGCAGACCTCGATCCCGTCCAAGCGCGGCATGTTGATGTCGAGCACGATCAAGTCCGGCGCATGCGATGCGACGGCGGCCAGCGCCGCCTCGCCATCCTCGGCCTCGATCGCATCGAGCCCGGCCTTGGCCAGCGCGAACACCAGCAGCTGGCGGATGTGCGGATCATCGTCCGCGACCAGGATCGTACGGGGCATGGGGCACTGGATCATGGCGCGCGCCGCCCCCGTCAAGATTGGACTTGCGGGGGAATGATGCTGCCGTCGCACCAGTCCCGGCTGAAATTGGCAGGCAGCGGGCGCGGTGCCCCCGGTCCGACGATCGCCCGTGCCGCCGCCAGGCGGCGCGCGCCGTGCCATGTCCAGTATCGCCCATCCGCCTGCCGCGTCTCGAGATCGCGGAGGAGATCGGCCCGCACATAGCGCACGCGGTCCAGCGTCTCGGCGTCCATCGGCCGGCGTTCCAGCGCGAGCAGCGGCAGCAGAGCGCTGTCCCCGCCCCTATGCAGATAGCAGAGGTCGATCTTGGCCGGGTCGGCGGCCTGCACGTTCCGGCGGGCGGCGATCGCTTCGATGTCGACGAAACAGCAGACGGTCAGCACTATACCGGCAGCCAGCGCGTTGCAGTTGATCAACCAGCGCGCACTGCGCCCGCGGAGGATACGCCAGCAGATCAGCACCAGGCCGAGCGCGACCAGCGCCATCCACAGCAGCGCCGCGATCCGCCAGGAGGTGAGCATCGATTCCTGGATATACTGCACCGTCCGCAGGGCGCTGGAGGCGACGAGCACCAGGTTCTGCGCCACCCAAAGGGCTACCAGCCGTCGCGCCCAGGGATCGCGCTCGCTCGCACTGCCGGGCCGCAGCATGGCGAGCGCCATCGCGCCAGCAATCAGGGCCGTGACGATCAGCGGATAGGCGCCGCGATGCACATATTCCGTTCGGGTCATGCCATCTGGCAGCGCGCCCCCGCCCCACAGGAAGGCGATGTCGAGGGCATTCTGAACCGCGAAGATCAGATTGAAGAGCGCGAGTGCGATCAGCACCGAAGACAGTGAGGTGCCGGGAAGTATCGGCTCCAGATCGGGCACGCGTCGTGCGACGCGCAGGGCGAGCG
Source organism: Sphingomonas sp. (assembly GCA_030824725.1). GTDB lineage: Bacteria > Pseudomonadota > Alphaproteobacteria > Sphingomonadales > Sphingomonadaceae > Sphingomonas. The sequence goes on along the minus strand of JAPJRE010000347.1, from coordinate 741 downwards.
TGCCGGGACGCAGCATCGGCCAGACGCAGCAGGCTACGAAGGTCCACAGCGCGAGCTGCCACAGGCTGGGCAGCTTGATGGAGGCGAAGGCATGCTCGATCAGCGGGTTCGCCGCCGCGAAGAGGATCAGGAAGACAATGCCGCCGAGCAGCGGCAGGGCCAGCGTGGTCGCGAGCAGGCGCGGAGAAGCGCCGACGCCCCGTCGTTGCTTGGCAACGCGACGCAGGTCCGTGAAGGGCCGCAGAAAGCCCGTAGCGCCATGGAGGAACAGGCGGACACCCCAATGCCAGGCATCGTCGAACCGCCCGACCCTGGATGCCAGCGCGGCGAACGCGATCGAGCACCAGAACATCGACCAGGCTAGCCCCCCTGGCTCGTCAAACAGCGATGCCGCGAAAAGCGCCGCCAGCGCGAGCCCAGGCCAAGCGGATCGCGCCCTGCCGATGTCCGGTCGGGTGGCGATGATGGCGAGCAGCCAGGCGCCGGCGAACACCCCGATCCGAGCGCCTCCGAAGCCGTCGGCAAAGAGCCTGTCGAACAGGACGATCAGTGCCAGGGCGGCAACTGCTTTAAAGCCAAAACTGAAGCGCACTCTTGATGCTCCCTCTTTTCATGGAGCAGCATGCGTACTTCACGCGCGTGTATAGCTGACGCCGTCGTGGAGGAGGTTCGATATAGAGGTTGTGCAGAAGCTGTGCAGACGGTCTACCTTGAAAAATCTGCGTCTACAGCGGCCTGATC
>JAPJRE010000346.1 GCA_030824725.1 Sphingomonas sp. | reverse complement strand
CCCGCAAGCGGGAGGGGAGCGAAAGTGGCGAGCATCTCGCTTCCGTTCAGGCGCTCGCCTCAGCCGAGCAGGAGGCCGCCTGCTCCGTCCAGCGCGGCGGGGGCTGGCGGCCGGGCGCGCGCTGGGCACGGGCCGCGCGCGATGCTGCCATCGCTGCGCTGCCGCCGCACCAGCGGCCGCCGCTGCGCGAGCTCGGTCGGCGCAGCGAGGCGGCGGACCACGCCTTCAAGCGGATGCGGCCCGACGAGGGCGGGGCGATGCCGGGTGGGGTGGGGTTGGCGCTGACATCACGTGCGGTTGTTTCGGTCGCTGCTCCACCTGTGCCGCCCCCACAATCGTCATCCCGGCGAAAGCCGGGATCCATTGCCTTCTCCGTCGAAGAAGAAGCCGAGACCGCCAGGCGAATGGATCCCGGCTTTCGCCGGGATGACGAAGGAGGTGTGGAGACTCCCCGCGTCCTCTCCCGCCGCACCGGCAGCCGCAGCGAAGTCGCCGCCGCCTGCCCTGCGGCACTAGCCGCGGGCATCCGCATCGGCATGGCGCTCACCCAGGCCCGCGCGCTGGTGCCCGCGCTCCGCGTCGACCCTGCCGACCCGCGCGGCGACCGCGCCGATCTAGAACGGCTGGCGCACGGCCTCGCGCGGCGCTGGTCGCCCAGCGTCACCCTCGCCGGCGAGGACCTGCTGTTCCTCGACCTGACCGGCGTCGCCCATCTCCATGGCGGCGAAGCCAGGATGCTGCGCCGGTTGCACGCGCTGCTCGCCCGGCTGGGCTTTGCCGCCAGGATCGCCGTCGCCGACACGCCCGGCGCCGCCTGGGCCTTTGCGCGCTTCCGTCCCGAGACGCTCCTCCTTTGCCCGCCCGGCGAGCATGTCGCGTGGCTGGCCCCGCTGCCGGTCGAGGCGCTGCGGCTGGAGGGCGATGCGCTGGACCTGCTCCACCGCCTTGGCGTCGACAGCATCGGCCAGCTCGCGGCGCTCCCCCGCGCGCCGCTGGTCCGCCGCTTCGGTACCACAATCGCCGCGCGGCTCGACCAGGCGCTGGGCCGTATTCCCGAACCGGTCGCCCCGGTCACCCCGCCCGAGCCGATCGCCGTCACCCAGCGCTTCGCCGAGCCGATCGCCACGCCCGAGGCGATCGCGCACTGGCTGGGCGACCTCGTCCGCCGCCTCGCCGAAGCGCTGGCGGAAGCCGGGCAGGGCGCGCGCCGAATCGGGCTGGTCGCCGACCGGGTCGACGGCGTGCCGCAGCGGATCGGCATCGGCCTCGCCCGCGCCAGCCGCGATCCCGCGCATCTGCTCCGCCTGCTCGCCCGCCGCATCGACAGCATCGAACCCGGCTATGGCCTCGATGCGATGACGCTGCATTTGCTGCGCAGCGAACCGCTGGGCGCGCTGCCGGTCGACGAGCGGCTGGATGCCGAGACGGTGCCCGATCTCGCGCCGCTGATCGACACGCTGGCGACGCGGATCGGCATGGCGCGGCTGTGGCGGATGCGGCCGGTGGAAAGCGACGTGCCCGAACGCTCGGCCGCAGCCCTCCCGCCGCTCGACCCGCCCGAGCGCGCAGCCCCGCCGATGAAGGCCGACGATGTTCGCCAGCTCGACCGGAACGCCCCGCTGCCGCCCTGGCACCCGGACTGGCCGCGTCCCATCCGCCTGCTCCGCCGGCCCGAGCGGCTCGACCATGTCGTAGCAGCTCTTCCCGACCAGCCGCCGCGCCGCTTCACCTGGCGTGGCGAGCGGCACGAGGTGGTCCATGCCGACGGGCCCGAGCGCATCCATGGCGAATGGTGGAAGCGCGCGACCGAAACCCATGCCACGCGCGACTATTTCCGCGTCGAGGACGAGCGCGGCCGCCGCTACTGGCTGTTCCGCCAAGGGGACGGCGAGCGCAGCGTGACCGGCGATCTGAGCTGGTACCTGCACGGCCTGTTCGGGTGACGGCCATGTACAGCGAGCTCCAGGTCACCAGCCATTATTCCTTCCTGCGCGGCGCCTCCGCGCCCTCGGAACTGTTCGAGGCGGCAGCGGCATACGGCATGCCCGCCCTCGGCATCACCGATCACAACAGCGTCGGCGGGATCGTCCGCGGGCTGGTCGCGGCGGAGGAAACCGGCGTGCGGCTGGTCACCGGCTGCCGGCTGGACCTGACCGACGGCAGCGGGGTGCTGGTCTGGCCCGAGGATCTCGCGGCCTGGTCGCGGCTCACCCGGCTGCTCAGCATCGGCAAGGCGCGGGCGGATGCGCAGCACGGCGAGAAGGGGCAGTGCTTCCTCCATTGGGAGGATGTCGCCGGCCATGCCGACGGCCTCATCGCCGCGCTGGTGCCCGGGATGGCGGATGCGGGCGACCCGGCAGCGCTGCGCTGGATGGCGGATGTGTTCGGAGACCGCGGTCATGTCACGCTCACCCGCCATCGCCGGCCGCAGGAGGCGGTGCGGCTGCATGGCCTGGCGGAGGCTGCCGCCGCGCATGGGCTGACCCCGCTCGCCACAGGCGACGTGCTCTACCATCATCCCGACCGGCGGATGCTGCACGACGTGATGACCGCGATCCGCCATACCACGACGGTCGACGATCTCGGTTTCCGCCGTGCCCGCAGCGCGGATCGGCACCTCAAGCCCCCGCACGAAATGGCGCGCCGCTTCGCCGCCTGGCCGGAGGCGCTGCACGCGGTGGAGGCGGTGGTCGAGCGTTGCGCCTTCTCCCCCCGCGAGCTCGGCAGGCTCTACCGCTACCCGGACGAAGTGGTGATGTCCGGCCGCAGCCCGCAGGCGGCGCTGGCCAAGCTCGCCCGCGACGCGCTCGCCGCGAAGTTTCCGGAAGGTCCGCCGCCCGCTTATGCCGAACTGCTGGAGAAGGAACTGCGGCTGATCGAGAAATGCGGCTACGCGCCCTATTTCCTCACTGTCCATTCGATCGTCCGCTTCGCCCGGGCGCAGGAGATTCTGTGCCAGGGGCGCGGGAGCGCGGCCAATTCGCTGATCTGCTTCCTGCTCGGCGTCACCTCGATCGATCCGGTGGTGCACAAGCTGCTGTTCGAGCGATTCATCTCCGAGGACCGCGACGAGCCCCCCGATATCGACGTCGATTTCGAGCATGAGCGGCGCGAGGAAGTGATCCAGTGGATCTACGAGACCTATGGCGCGCGCCATGCCGCGCTCACCGCCGTGGTCAGCCGCTATCGCACGCGCGGCGCGGTGCGCGAGGTCGGCAAGGCGCTGGGGTTGCCCGAGGACGTCACCGCCGGGCTGGCGGGGCAGGTCTGGGGCTGGTCGAACGAAGGGGTGAGCGAGGCCGATGCCGCTGCGCTCAACCTCGACGCCAGCGAACCGCGCCTCGCGCTGACGCTCGACCTTGCCCGCCAGCTGATCGGTACGCCGCGCCACCGTTCGCAGCATCCGGGCGGCTTCGTGCTGGCCCAGGCCAATCTCGACGAGATCGTGCCGATCGAACCGGCGGCGATGGTCGACCGGCGGGTGATCGAATGGGAGAAGGACGATATCGAGGAGCTCGGCCTGATGAAGGTCGACATTCTCGGGCTCGGCATGCTCGGCTGCATGCGGCGCGCGTTCGATCTGCTGGAGCAGCACAAGGGGGTGAAGCTGACGCTGGCTTCGGACGCGATGCAGCAGGACGATCCCGCGACCTTCGCGATGATCCAGAAGGCCGACACGCTCGGCACCTTCCAGATCGAGAGCCGCGCGCAGATGTCGATGCTGCCGCGGCTCCGCCCGCGCGAGTTCTACGACCTCGTCATCCAGGTCGCGATCGTGCGGCCGGGGCCGATCCAGGGCGACATGGTCCACCCCTATCTGCGCCGGCGCGAGGGCAAGGAAACGGTCGAGTATCCGAGCGAAGAGCTTAAGGACGTCCTATCCAAGACCTTCGGCGTGCCGCTGTTCCAGGAACAGGCGATGAAGGTCGCCATCGTCGGCGCGGGCTTCAAGCCGGCCGAGGCCGATGCCCTGCGCCGCGCGATGGCGACCTTCAAGTCGACCGGCGGCGTCACGCATTTCAAGGAGAAGATGATCAGCGGGATGCTGGAGAAGGGCTATACCCAGGACTTCGCCGAGCGCACCTTCAAGCAGATCGAGGGTTTTGGCAGCTACGGCTTTCCCGAGAGCCACGCGGCGAGCTTCGCCAAGATCGCCTATGCGTCGAGCTGGATGAAGTGCCACCACCCGGACATCTTCTGCGCGGCGCTGCTCAACGCGCAGCCGATGGGCTTCTATGCCCCGGCGCAGATCGTCCGCGATGCGCGGGAGCATGGCGTCGAGGTGCGCGCGGTATGCGTCAACGACAGCGACTGGGATACGCGGGTGTTGGGGGCCACCATTCCTCCCCGGGCGAAGCTCGGGGAGGGGGACCATGTGCGCCAGCACATGGTGG
>JAPJRE010000345.1 GCA_030824725.1 Sphingomonas sp. | reverse complement strand
CCGCCACCCTTGCAGCCCCGCCCCCGGACAGGTAAGTTCGCGTCCTGTTCCCGGGAGATTTGGTGTTGGATCCGTTCGTCGTCGCCTTCGTGATGGTTGCCCTGGTCGTGGGCGTGGTGGTCGGCTGGCTGATCGGCGCGCGCGGGACGAGCGAGGCGCGGGCCGAAAGCGCCCGGCGCGAGGCCGATTTCAAGGCCGCGATCACCGATCTCGCCATGGCCGAGGAACGCGTGGCACAGCTCCCCCGCCTGCGCGAGGAAGCCGCGATGCTCCGCAACGAGCGCGACGCCGCCCGCATCGAGCTCGCCGAGCTCAAGGCCAAGGCAGGCTCGTTCGAGGAGCGGCTCACCGAATTCGTCAACGCCCGCGAGGTGATGGCCGGCCAGTTCCGCGAACTCGCCTCCACCATGCTCGGCGAGACGCAGCGCGCCTTTCTCGAACGCGCCGAGGCGCGCTTCCACCAGGCGGGCGAGAAGAACGAGGAGCGGCTGCGCACCTTGCTCCAGCCGATCGACACCACGCTCAAGCGCTATGAGGAAGGGCTGCAGCGCGTCGAGAAGGATCGCAGCGACAGCTATGGCCAGCTGCGCGAGGCGATCAGCGCGGTCCATGCCAGCCTGGGCGAGACGCGCGCCGAAACCTCGAAGCTGGTCAACGCCCTGCGCGCCGCCCCCAAGACGCGCGGCCGCTGGGGCGAGCAGCAGTTCCGCAACCTGATCGAGATCGCCGGGCTTTCCGGCCATGTCGATTTCGCCGCCGAGGTCTCGGTCACCACCGAGGACGGCATGCTGCGGCCGGACTTCATCATCCGCCTGCCGGGCGACCAGCAGCTGATCGTCGACGTGAAATGCGTGCTCGACGGCTATCTCCAGGCGGCCGAGGCGACCAGCGCCGAGGAGCGCGCGGCGGCGCTGAAAGCCCATGCCAAGGCGATGAGCACCCATGCCGACGCGCTGTCGCGCAAGGCCTATTGGGCGCAGTTCGAAAAGGCGCCGGATTTCGTGATCATGTACATCCCCGGCGACAATTTCCTGTCGAGCGCGCTGGAAGTGGACATGGAGCTGTGGGAGCGCGCGGCGCGCAACCGGGTGATCATCGCCGGCCCCTCGGCCTTCCTGCCGCTCGCCCGCACCGTGGCGGCGATGTGGCGCCAGCAGAAGCTGACCGAGGACGCCCGCGAAGTCGGCAAGCTGGGCAAGGAGCTGTACGAGCGGCTGGCGACGGCGGCGAGCCACCTGAAGCGCGTCGGCGGCGGGCTGAACAGCGCGGTGGAGAATTACAACAAGTTCGTCGCGAGCTTCGAAGGCCGGGTGATGGTCTCCGCGCGGCGCTTCCAGGCGCTCAACGTGGATATCGGCAACAGCAATCTGGACACGATCGACACGGTCGACGTGATCGCCCGGGCGCCGACGGCGGAATTGCCGGCGCCGGAGGGCGGCGAGGTGGAGGAAGCGGCTGCGGCGGAGTGAGGCGGGATGGTGCGGTATCGCCATACGACGTTGCCGCCGCCCTATCTCAAGCGCGTCTGGCTAAACGGCGAATCCGAAATCGATCGGCAGGCCTACCCGTGGCGCCTGCCGCTTTTTCGAGGCGAGTTCTCGCTGGAGTTTGATTCGCCCGTCACCATCATTGCGGGCGAAAACGGCGTTGGGAAATCGACGCTTTTGGAGGCTATCGCCGTTCTGGCCGGCTTCGATGAGGCTGGTGGTGGCCCCGGTCATCGGGCGGTGGATCATAGCCGTGCGCTGGAACGCAGTGGCGGCGCGCTTGTCTCGGCGCTGAAGGCGAGCTGGCTGCCTAAGATCGGGCAGGGCTGGTTCTTCCGCGCCGAAAGTTTCTTCTCGGTCGCGCGCTATCTCGATGAAGCGGGGAGCACCTCGGCGAACTTCCTCTCGCATTCGCATGGCGAAGGCTTTCTCAGACTTTTCGAGGAGCGCTGTGCCCGGCCGGGCCTGTTCCTGTTCGACGAGCCCGAGTCCGCGCTTTCGCCCTTGCGACAGTTTGATTTTCTCAAGCTACTTCGACGCATTCAGACGGCGGGGCAGGCACAAGTCATCATGGCGACGCACTCGCCGATCCTGATGGCGCTGCCTGAGGCGCGGCTTCTGGGAATGGGCAAATACGGCATCGATCCGGTGGAACTTGAAGACACGCCGCACTTCCGGATCCAGCGCCAGTTCGCGTTTGATCCGCACGGTGTGGTGCGGGACATGCTGGCTGAGTAGTGTTAATTAGGATGGCTCTTGAGAGCGTTCGATCGAAATCGAATATGCTGTTTCGCAGGTTATTTACACGATAATTTCGCAATAATATGCTTTCACATAATTTCAATTGGTGGATTAGGCTCACGGTGAAAAACGCTCAAATCGACTTTTCTTTTTCCATATGAATGTAAAGTTCCGATGAAATCATCAGTGTAATCTAATAGTGTCGGCCCCATGATTCTTGCATTCTCATAGAATCGTGGAATGAACTGAAGGTTGTTAAGGCGATTGTTTTTCTTGAATAACTCGGGTTCTCTGAGGTATTGGTGTCGATGTATCTCTCGCCGCAATCTAACTGCTGTCCGAATAGATTGACCGTTTGCGGGTGCAAAAATTCTAAGTTGTGTCTCTAGAGTCTCGGCGAGTGCTGCTACTTCTTCGATAAAGCGTGCGCGAAGGCTCATTTTTTCGCCGAAATCTTCGGGTGGCTCTCTGGTGGCTCTTCATAGTAAACCGCCTGACAAATAAGTTCCCGAAACTCAAGTAGGAGATCTGTTAATACAGCTTCCTGCCGTCTATCGACCTCATCTCGCTTCCATCGTTCTACCCAAATAGCGCTTAATACAGCAAGCCCTGCACCAGCGGCGGCTCCAATAAAAGAGAGGGAGTCGGATGGTTTGATAGATGATTTTAGAACACCAATAACCACGATTGAAACGGAAGTCGCCACTAACGCGCCTATGATTATTTCTATAAGGGCGTCTCGTGCTATTAATTGGCGTTCATTGCTCATATGTTGAATGTTCCCCTGCGGGTCGCGCTAACATTTTATTTTTGAGTTGTGGTCGAAATTTGTGTTATAATGACGCAAGAGAAGGGCCGTGCTGTATTTTGATATAGCTCATCCCGCCGCCCGCAACAGCACCAGCGTTTTCCCATCGCGTCCGGTGAGCAGCAGCCGGCCGCGATGGCTCTGGCGGACCGCCAGGCGCTGGTCGAGCAGCGCGAGCAGGGCCTTTTCCTGTCGCATCAGCGCCGCCGAGCAGGCGCGGCGGGTGGTGATCACGCCGCCGGTGGTGAGGTAGCCGCGCTCCACCCGGTAGTTGCCGCCCAGCGCGTTGCAGCCGGTATAGCCGCTGATCCGCAGCCCCTCCAGCTTCAGCCGGGCGCGGCTGCCGGGCACGGTCGCGTGCCCGTCGACGCCGGTGATGCGCCAGTCGCCCAAGAGGAGCTGTTCCTCGGGGGAGAGCGGGGGCGCCTCGGCGCGGGGCTGCTCACGAACCGTCGGCGGCTCGGCAACCTGCGCGGCGGCGGGGAGGGCGGCGCCGAGGCCGCACGCCAGCGCAAGGGGCGCGGCGGCGCGGCGCGCCCGCTCAAGCATTCCGGAGCTGGTTGCGTACTTCATAGGCCATCACCGCCGTTGCCACTGCCGCATTGAGGCTGTCCGCCTTGCCGAGCATGGGGATCTTTACCAGAAGATCGCAGGCGGCTTCCATATGCGGCGGCATGCCCTGCGCCTCGTTGCCGGTGAGCAGAAAGGTCGGCGCGGCGTAGCGCGGGGCCTGATAGTCGTGGTCCGTATCGAGGCTGAGGCCGACGAGCTGGCCGGGGCCGGCGCGCAGCCAGGCCTCGAATTCCTCCCAGCGGGCGCGGGCGACGGGGACGGTGAACAGCGCGCCCATGCTCGCGCGCACCGCCTCGACCGAGAAGGGATCGACGCAGTCGTCGATCAGGATCAGCCCGCCGGCACCCACCGCGTCGCCGGTGCGCAGGATGGTGCCGAGATTGCCGGGGTCGCGCAGGCGCTCGGCGACCAGCCAGATCGGCGCGGTGCTGCGGTCGATCTCGGCGAGGTCCAGCGCGAATTCCGGGTAGACGCCGACGACCGCGCCCGGATTGTCCTTGCCGGAGAGCTTCGACAGGATGTCGGCATTGGTCTCGATCGCCTCTCCGCCCTGGGCCTCGGTGGCGGTGACGAGGGCCGTGACCAGCGGGTGGCGGGCGGTCTCGGCGGTGTAGAACAGGTATTCGGGGATCCGGCCGGCCTCGCGCGCCTCGGTCAGGATGCGCAGCCCCTCGGCGAGGAACAGCCCCTCTTCGCGGCGGTGGCGCTTGTCGCGCAGGTTGCGCATGCGCTTGATGAGGGGGTTGGAATAGGCAGTGATTTCGCGTGGCATCCGCGCGCTATAGGGCGGGATG
>JAPJRE010000344.1 GCA_030824725.1 Sphingomonas sp. | reverse complement strand
CAGCGGAGTTCAGCTTCTTCCTCGCCATCCCGACGATGCTGGGCGCAACCGCGCTCGAGCTGCTCAAGAACCGGGAGATGCTGGTGACCAGCGGCGTCGGCTGGGGCGAGATCGGCGTCGGTTTCGTCGTCGCGTTCGTGGTGGCGCTGGCGGTGATCAAGTGGTTCGTCGGCATCGTGAGCAAGCATGGCTTCACGCCCTTCGCGCTCTATCGTATTGTTGCCGGAACTGCTGCGCTAATTTGGCTTTCCATTCGATAAGGCCGTTTCGGTCCTTTACGACGTAAGTTTCCGTGCTCAGAAGGCTGAAATTCGGGTTCTGAACCCATATAGGTAAGCATTGCTGTCTTTATTGCGCTGCCGCTCTCCTGTAGGGGGGGCGGCATGGCTGACGATCCCATGCTCAAATTCGTCGGACGCCCGCAGGCGTATCCGGCCAAGCGCCCCGCCCAGCTGCGTGCGGAAGACTTTCGCGAGATCGCGGAACGCTATGCGGTGCCCGATGCGGAAGCGCAGGCCGGCCGCTGCAGCCAGTGCGGCGTGCCCTATTGCTCGGTGCACTGCCCGCTCCACAACCATATCCCGGACTGGCTGCGGCTTACGGCCGAGGGGCGGTTGCAGGAGGCGTACCAGCTCTCCAACAGCACCTCGACCATGCCCGAGATCTGCGGCCGCATCTGCCCGCAGGACCGGCTGTGCGAAGGCAATTGCGTGATCGAATTCTCCGGCCATGGCGCGGTGACGATCGGCTCGGTCGAGAAGTTCATCACCGACACCGCCTGGGCCGAGGGCTGGGTGGAGCCGGTGCAGGTCGGTCGCGATCGCGGCCAGTCGGTCGGCATCATCGGCGCGGGACCTGCGGGCCTCGCCGCGGCCGAATATCTGCGCGGCTACGGCTATGCCGTGCACGTCTATGACCGCTACGATCGTTCGGGCGGGCTGCTCACCTATGGCATCCCCGGCTTCAAGCTGGAGAAGGACGTGGTGATGCGCCGCGTCGACCGGCTCGAGAAGGCGGGCATCGTCTTCCACCGCAATTTCGAGGTCGGCCGCGACGCGACGCTGGGCGAGTTGCGCCAGCGGCACGATTCGATCCTGGTCGCGACCGGCGTCTACAAGGCGCGCGCGATCAAGGCGCCGGGCGTCGGCGCCAAGGGCGTGGTCGACGCGCTCGATTACCTCACCGCGTCGAACCGCAAGAATTTCGGCGACGCGGTGCCCGCCTATGACGATGGCAGCCTCAACGCGCTCGGCAAGCATGTCGTGGTCGTCGGCGGCGGCGATACCGCGATGGACTGCGTCCGCACCGCGATCCGCCAGGGCGCGGCCTCGGTGAAGTGTCTCTACCGCCGCGACCGGGCGAACATGCCGGGCTCGCAGCGCGAAGTCGCCAATGCCGAGGAGGAAGGCGTCGAGTTCGTCTGGCTCTCCGCGCCGGAGGCATTTGAAGGCACCGAGCAGGTGACCGGCGTGCGCGCCTCCAAGATGCGTCTCGGCGCGCCCGACGCCTCGGGCCGCCGCGCGCCGGAGGTCGATCCCGGCGGGGCGCTGCAGATGCCGGCCGATCTCGTCATCAAGGCACTCGGCTTCGAGCCGGAGGATCTTCCCAAGCTGTTCGGCGCCGAGGAACTGGGCGTCACCCGCTGGGGCACGCTGCGCACCGACGGCAAGACGATGATGACCAGCATGGACGGCGTGTTCGCTGCCGGCGACATCGTCCGCGGCGCCAGCCTGGTCGTATGGGCGATCCGCGACGGCCGTGACGTGGCGGCGCACATGCATGCGTGGATGAAGGCACGGGCCAAGGCTCCGGCCGCAGCCGCGCGTGAAGCGAGCCTGGCGTGATCCTGTCCGGCGGTTCGGCCGCGTCCGTCCTGACGCAGGAGGTGCAGTGATGCGATCGACGTTCGGTGCGCTCGGTTGCGCGCTCGCGCTCGTGGCGGCCCCGGCAATCGCGCAGGTGCAGCCGGCCAAGGCTGCTCCGGTCGCCGCGCCAGATCCGGCGCGGCTCGCTGTGGCGCAGGAACTCGCCGACAAGCTGGTGCAGCCGGGCATGTATCAGCGGATGCTGGGCGAGAATTTCAACCGCATGATGGATGCGATGCTGGGATCGGCCGCGCAGATCCCCTTGCGCGATGTCGCGCAGATGGGCGGGATGACGGAGAAGGAAGTCTCCCAGCTCGGCGACACGACCTTGCGCGAGGTGATGGAGGTCTATGATCCGAACTGGCAGGAGCGCCAGCGGCGGATGGTGCGCGGGATGATGGGGGAACTCGGCAAGGTCCTGTCGGCATTCGAACCGAGGATCCGGACCGCGATAGGCCGGGCCTATGCCCGAGAATACAGCCTCGCCGAACTGCAGGAGCTGAAGCGCTTCTTCGCCACCCCCGCGGGGGATCATTATGCGCGGACCGCGATGGACCTGATGATGGGGCCGGAAATGTCGCAGGCAGCCGCCGAGGCGGTGCCGGAAATGATGAAGCAGATGCCGGCGGTGGTGCAGGCCGCACAGGCCGCTGCAAAGGATCTGCCGCCGCCGCGCAAGCCGGCCGACCTGACGTCGGCCGAGCGCGAGAAGATCCTGAAGTTGCTGGGAAGCAAGGCCACCCAGCCCGCCAAGAAGTAAGCACCGCGTGCCCGCGAGGGTGCGCGAAGGAAGATCGAGGAATACCATGGACGACATCAAGCTGGCCGCCGAGCGCGAACGCCTCGCCCGCGAGGGCATGTACCGCCCCGAATATGAAGGCGATGCCTGCGGCGTGGGCATGGTCGCGGCGACCGACGGTCAGGTGTCGCGCCGCGTCGTCCAGTCGGCGATCGATGCGCTGAAGGCGGTGTGGCACCGCGGCGCGGTGGATGCCGACGGCAAGACCGGCGACGGCGCCGGCATCCATGTCGATCTGCCGGTGCGCTTCTTCGACGAGCAGATCGTCGGCAGCGGCCACCGCGTGCGGCCGAACCGCCTCGCCGTCGGCATGATCTTCCTGCCACGCACCGATCTGGGGGCGCAGGAGACCTGCCGCACGATCGTCGAGAGCGAGATCATCGAGGCGGGCTACACCATCTATGGCTGGCGCCAGGTGCCGGTCGACGTCTCGGTCATCGGCATGAAGGCGCAGGCGACGCGCCCCGAGATCGAGCAGATCATGATCGCGGGCCCGATGCCCGATGCGATGGACGCCGCCGAGTTCGAGCGCCAGCTTTACCTGATCCGCCGCCGCATCGAGAAGCGGGTGATCGCAGCGCAGGTCGGCGGCTTCTACATCTGCTCGCTGTCGTGCCGCTCGATCATCTACAAGGGGCTGTTCCTCGCCGAATCGCTGTCCGACTTCTATCCGGACCTCAAGGATTCGCGCTTCGAGAGCCGCGTCGCGATCTTCCACCAGCGCTATTCCACCAACACCTTCCCGCAATGGTGGCTGGCGCAGCCCTTCCGCTGCCTGGCGCATAACGGCGAGATCAACACGATCCGCGGCAACCAGAACTGGATGCGCAGCCACGAGATCAAGATGGCCAGCATCGCGTTCGGCGAGCAGAGCGAGGACATCAAGCCGGTGATCCCCGCGGGCGCGTCGGACACGGCCGCGCTCGACGCGGTGTTCGAGGCGATCTGCCGCTCGGGCCGCGACGCGCCCACCGCCAAGCTGATGCTGGTGCCCGAAGCCTGGCAGCAGGACGAGGATACGCCGCCCGCGCACGCCGCGATGTACCAGTATCTCGCCTCGGTGATGGAGCCGTGGGACGGCCCTGCAGCACTTGCGATGACCGACGGCCGCTGGGCGGTGGCGGGTATGGACCGCAACGCGCTCCGCCCCTTGCGCTATACCCAGACCTCGGACGGGCTGCTGATCGTCGGGTCGGAAACCGGCATGGTGCCGGTGCCCGAGGCGAACGTCGTCGCCAAGGGCCGGCTCGGGCCGGGCGAGATGATCGCGGTGGACCTCGACGAGGGCAAGCTGCTCCACGACCGCGCGATCAAGGACCAGATCGCCGGCGAGGCCGATTACGCTTCGATGGTGCAGGGCTTCCTGTCGATCGACGACCTGCCCGCGGCGCCGGCCGAGACCTATTATGAGCGCGCCGAGCTGTCGCGCCGCCAGGTCGCCGCCGGCCAGACGCTCGAGGACATGGAACTGATCCTCGCGCCGATGGTCGAGACCGCCAAGGAAGCGATCGGCTCGATGGGCGACGACACGCCGCTCGCGGTGATCTCGTTCAAGTCGCGGCTGATCAGCCAGTTCTTCCGCCAGAATTTCAGCCAGGTGACCAACCCGCCGATCGATCCGTTGCGCGAGCGCTATGTGATGTCGCTCAAGACGCGGTTCGGCAACCTCGCCAACATCCTCGATACCGAAGGCGCGGGCAGCCCGGTGCTGGTGCTGGAGAGCCCGGTGCTCACCAATGCCGACTGGCACCGGTTGCGCGCGCATTTCGGG
>JAPJRE010000343.1 GCA_030824725.1 Sphingomonas sp. | reverse complement strand
CGGCGAGATCGAAGCGGCGACCGTCGAGGCCGTCGATGCGATCGTCGCCCGCGTGTCGGGCGTCGCGGTCGACCGCGCCAGCGTCGAACAGAAGGTAAAGGCGGCGCTTGCCCATGGCTGAACAAGCTCATTCCCTGAACGCCGAGGTCGGCACCGTGGAACTCCATCATGAGCCGGCCGTGTTCGGCATCACCGCGCCGGGTTTCGTCGCGCTGTCGATGCTGGCGGTGGTCCTGATCATCCTGGTCATGAAGGTGCCGAGCATGATCGGCGCCATGCTCGACAAGCAGATTTCCAAGATCCGCACCCAGCTTGACGAAGCGTCGAAGCTGCGGAGCGAAGCCGAGGCGATGCTCGCCGAGGCGAAGGCCCGGACCGCGTCCGCCGATGCGGACGCCAAGGCGGTGGTCGCCAATGCCCAGGCCGAGGCGGCTGCGATGCAGGCCAAGGCAGAGGCCGATGCGGCCGAGCTGATCGCCCGCCGCACCCGCATGGCCGAGGACAAGATCGCCGCTGCCGAGCGCACCGCCATCCAGGCGATCCGCGCCAAGGCCGCCGATGCCGCCACGACCGCTGCCACGGCGATCATCGCGGACAAGCACGGCGTCGAAGCCGACAAGGCGCTGGTCGATAAGACCATCGCCGGGTTGGGCCGGCTCAACTGAGCTGGCCTGCCACGCCGTCCGTGCTAAGGGCGTGCGATGGCGGAACATAAATCCTATCGCTGGCTGAGCGCCGGTGCCCTGGTGGCACTGGCGCTCGCTGTGTTTGTGGCCGTGGTGGCGCTGCGTCACGCGGCGAGGGATCACACCCGCGCGACCGATGTGAAGGTCCGTGCGGACGAGACGATGCGGCGGATCGAGGCGCAGGTGGACCAGCTGGAGAACGAGGCGGGGGCGCAGTAGGCTTCCATTCCTCCCCGGTACGGGCAGGGGAATCGCATATGAGCGAGGAGGCCGAGTAGGAAGTCGTTGCTCCAGGAGGCTCGTTTGATTTTGCCTTTGATGGATCCCTTGTCGGGATGTGGCTGAGGAGGTTGAGGGCGAGCTTTCGGACGAGGGCGAGGTTTCGCGGGGCGTGGTCCTTTCTGCTGCGCGCGGCATCCTCGCCGAGGTCGACATCGAGGACCCAGTGGAGCTGGTTTTCGATGGTCCAGTGGGCTCTGGCGACGGCGAGCATGCGCCCCGGTTGGCCAGCGTCGGGCGCAGCAGCAGCAGGTCGACGCACGCCACCCCGCCGCTCGCCATCTGGCGCTTGTGCCGGCCCTCGCCCTCGGTGAAGTCGAACCAGGCGAAGCGGCCTTCGGCGAACAGGTCGCGCAGCGCCGCCAGCTGCAGCACCGCGCCGGGGGACAGCGCGGCAAGCTCCGGGTCGTGCCCGACATGGGCGTAGACCAGCGTGTCCCCCACCGCCGGGGAGCACAGGTACGCCACCGGCCGCCCTTCCAGCAGCAGCCGCCACGCCCGCACCGCATCCGTCGCAGCCAACCGCTGCAGGTCGGCCAGGCCGTCCGGCAGTCCGGCCCCGAGCACCCGTTCCTGATAGGTCCGCGCCGAAAGCGCGCGGGCGAGCGGGTGGAACTGCGCCATCTCCGCCGGCGTGCGATAGCAGCGCACCTCGCCGCCGAGCCGCCTGGCCTTGCGCTGGAGGCCCTGCCGCGTGTTCGCCGAGAGCCCGGCGAACCAAGCGCCGTACCCCAGCGACAGGTCGACGTAAAAGCGTGTATAGCGTTGCCGGACGAAGCCCAGCATCCCGCCGCCGAGCAGCGCGGCGCACTGCCCCTCGGGCAGCGAGGTCACCAGATAGCCCTGCGCCTCGGCCGGGAGCGGCGGCAGTGCGGGGGAGCCCCCCGCCCGCGCCTAGGCCGGCGTCCGCGGTACCCGCACCGGCCGTCGCCGCACCGTGGCGAGCGTCCGCGCGCCCACCAGGAACCGCAGCGGCACCATCGTCGCCGCGCTCACTCCGCCGGCTCCTCGGCGAGGTTGGACCAGAGCTGCTCGGCCTGGCGCAGCCGGGTGCGCAGCAGGCTGGGGGCGAGCGGCGCGTCGTCCTGGCCGAGCGCGAGCGCGGGCCGGTCGGCGAAATGCGCGGTCGGCAGCACCACTGCGGCGATTGGTTCGAGGCCGTGGACCAGCGCGGGCATCGGATCGACGAAGAAGCAGGCCTTGAGCCCATGTGCCGCCAGCCGCTCGAGCTGCCAGCCGACCCCCACCCCCGCCGGCTCGAACGAGCGCGCCACCACCTCCGCCGGATCGAGACCGGCGACATGGTGGCGCCACATCAGCTCGGTATCGATCGTCAGGAAGACTTGGGTGGGCATGCAGGCGCGTCTCGCAAGCGTCCCGGAGACGGGGGACCATTGCCCCCGCCCTAACCCCGGCCGCGCGAACAAATGGCAAAGCGGTTAAGGTTTGATCCCGTAGCGGCCGAAGCGCTCGTCGATCCGCGGCTCGATCATCCGCGCCGCGGCGAGATAGGCGTCGGCATCCTTGGCCTTCATCCGCCGCCCGATTACGCCGCGCATGTAGAGGCTGGCCGCCTGCTCGGGACTGGCCTGCAGCGCCGCGTCGAGATCGGTCAGCGCCGCATCGAGCTTGCCCATCCGGAAATAGACCATGGCGCGGCTGTCGAGGACCGCGGCGGCGCTGCTGCTCAGCTCGACCGCGCTGGTGCAATCCTGCAGCGCCTGCGGGATCGCGACATTGTGGGTCGCGCGGATCCAGCAGCGGCTGTTGAGCAGCGCGGGGTTGCGGGGTGCCGCGGCGATCGCCTCGTCGAGCACGGCGACGGCGTCGTCGACCTTCCCGCCCTCGGCGAGCAGGTCCGCCAGCTGCATCTGCCAGCCGAGCTTCTGCTCGCCGCCCTGGTCGATCCGCGCCTCGATCAGCCCGCGTGCCTCGTCCATCTGGCCGTGATCGCGCTTGAGCGTGGCGAGGAAGCCCGTGGCACCCGCCGAATCCGGCTCCAGCTCCAGCGCCGCCTGGACGTCGGCCAGCGCCTTGTCGTCCTGGCGCAGCGCGTAATAGGCCTGGGCGCGGCGCACCAGGGTGTCGGCGGTGGGGGCGAGCTCGATCGCCTTGCCGAGGTCGGCGATCGCGCCTTCCCGGTCGTAGAGCGTCTCGTAGAACCAGGCGCGGTTGGTGTAGCCGTCGGGATCGTCGGGGGTGGCGGCGATCGCCCTGGCATAGGCCTCGAAGATCGGCTTGAGCCGGGTGCCCGCCTTGGCCGCGGTGACCGCCGCCCAGCGCGGCAGCGCATCGACAGGGGCGACCAGCCGCAGCGGGTTGGCCTTGACCCGCGCCACCTCGGCGCGCGCCGCCGGGATCTGCGCGGCGGGCACTTCCTCCAGCCCGGTGGTGATGCGGTCCTGCAGCGACAGCCAGCCATCGGCCAGCGTCACCTTGCGCGCCAGCTGCATGCCCGCCAGCGTCGCCGGCAGCGTCTGCTGGCCCTCCAGCGTGAAGCCGGCGCCGGCGTTCGGCAGCTGCCAGCGCCGCTCCACCCAGACGTCGTTCAGAGCGCCGCTCACCGCCGGGATCGTCTTCCACGCCGTCCGCGCGCGATTGGGGGCGAAGCCCAGCCCTGCCGCGGTGGTATCCAGCGTCTGGCGGAAGCGGCCGCGATCATAGCCCCAATCCTGATAGGCGACGCCCGCCGCCGTCACCGTCACGGTGCCGCCGGTGGCGTCGTCTTCCATCTTCTGGTCATAGGTGCTGTGGTTGCCGAGCACCGCGCTGATCTGCGGATCGAGGAAGGCGGCGAGCTTTTCCTTGTCGATCTGCGAGCGGGCGCCCCGCAGCGTCTCGGCCATCGGGCCGCTATAGACGATTTTGATGGTATAGAGCTGGGGGAAATCGATGCCCGCGGTGGCGTCAAGCGTCACCGACACCTGCTGCGCCGCCCGCGCCGGGGGCCGCATCGGCATCGCCTCCAGCCCGGCCCCGGCGGCGCGGATCGGCAGCGCGGTTTTGAACGGCGGCACGTCGTCGAGATCCTCGGCGCGCGAGCCGCCCTGGGTGCCGTCCAGCCACAAGGTCTTGCCGGCGATGGTCGCGCGGACGATCACATGGTCGAACGCGCCCGGCGAGGGCAGCCGCGATTCGACGAGGTCGCCCAGCCCGCTGCTCACCAGTGCCGGCTCCGCCTCGATGTCGAGCGCGCGGAGCAGCGACACCAGCAGCAGCGTCTTGGCCTTGCAGTCGCCATAGCGCAGCGACCAGGTGTCCGCCGGCGCCTGCGGCCGGTAATTGCCATTGTCCATGCCGCGGAACAGGTAGCGGACCTGGTCCTGCACCAGCCGCAGCGCCAGCGCCGCGCGGGTGCGCGGGTCCTTGCTCGCGGCGGCGATCCGCGCGACCTCGGCCGCCAGCGGGCTGCCCGGGGGAATCGCCCCCTCGCTGCGATAATAGGGCGCCATGGTGCGCGACAGGGCGTTCCAGTC